>JBCCQC010000606.1:0-3465 GCA_039024535.1 Chloroflexota bacterium | reverse complement strand
CTTCGTCTTCAATCGGGCGGTCCATCATGGGGGCCAGCAGCTTGTAGCCCTTCATGCCGAGGTCGGTTGCGGCGCGGCGCAGTTCATCGGCGGCGTTTTCTGCGAATGGGTAGTTATGCGCAAAGCCTACAAACTTATCGGGGTGGCGCTGGATGACCTTTGCGAGGTTATCGTTGCCGCCGCCGGTTACAAAGCCGACGGCCCGCAGCCCGTACTTATCAATTTCGGCGGCCCAGCGGTCGGCCTGTTGTTCGTCGTCGGGGATGTCTTTTTCCGGCGGGTCGTAGCCCCACGTGAGGCGCCACTGTGCGCTGTAGTCCATTGCCTGCTGCCTGCGCACGGTAGCACGCTTTTCGCCGCGCAGTTCGTGGTACGTCTGGCGCGGGTCTGGCACCATGTCCTTGAACCACGGCTTGCTGGTGGGAAAATGGCAGTGAAAATCAACAACTTCAAGCCCCAGATACATACGTTTCTCTCAGTTTGCACACGATTCAGACAATGAGTATAACGAGATGCGTGCCAGTATACAAAGTCCGATTGATGGTGGGCAGGCCAATCCCATCAAATCCGGTTATGTTCTATGATAAAGTCGAAGAGAGGCGGGGGAACATCTGTTGTTGATGCAGAGAGTAGCCCATGAGCCAGCAGACCTACACCTACAAATCGCTCATTGCAGCGTACATCGAAACGCAGAAAAAGCAGGTTCACCCGGACTTTGACCGCTATTACGAGGCCCACCTGGATGCCCTTGAACGTGCGTTTGATCTGCCGCTATCGGAAAAGCGTATGTTTGCCGATGGCGCACCACCCCGTGCGCAGGGCCTGTGGATTATTTTTGCGGATGCGGTTGCCAGTTACGTGAGCATCCGTACACCGTGGGAGACGTTTTTAGAAAGTGGTGCGGTGCTGCATCGGTTGCAGGGGTGGGGGGAACACAAACAGCGTGTGTTTGAGTATGCGTATCGCATCAGCGGGATTGCGAAAGAAAACCGGGCCGTGCATATGGAAATGATTGTGCATCTGTTCCACATGATGCACGGCGAGGTTGACGGGGTTGTTACGTCGGCTGATTTGCTGGCACTCGGTTTTGATGACACCACCGAACCTGATGTGGCCGACTATCTGGATCGGATTTAGCTGGCAGCGATTTCTGCCTGTGCGTGCGCGATGGCTTCTTCTGGTGTGGCGAAGATCTGGATGTCGATCTCACCATATTGTTTAGACGCAGCAGCAACCGTTGCCATTTTGATTAACTCGTTTGTGCCCACGGTCAAAATTTTAACACGTGGATCATTGTAGAAAGACTTTACACCGGGTTGAAAAGCAGCAGCCATTCCCTCTACAATCTGCCCGAAGTTGACATCAGTAGCCCGTAGATCCGGGATGTAATAGATGGGGCCTTCCATGCCTGCGGTGATAGAGGTCATCTCTGCGTCGACCGCCCCGGCATCTACAATCGCGTTGTATGGCTCGGTGTAAGTCGCAACCCAGATGGGGGCGTTGTCAATCTGCTTGATTTCGTATGCCAATTCTGTGTGCTCCTGCATTGAACGTGATGACAATGCATTGATATTAACATACAATTGATTATAAATAAACAACATCTTTCAATTAATGTATGGCTTAAATCAGGGACGCAATCATTTACGCCCCTGACGTCAGGAGAGCTTACCTGCCGCTGAACGGGAAGAAGATGGGCACGAAGATCAGCGTAATCACCAGCATGACCAGCAGCATGGGCACCCCGATCTTTACATAGTCGCTGAATTTGTAGCCGCCTGCGCTCATCACCAGTGTGTTTGTTGGGGAGGCTACCGGCGACGCAAACGCCATCGAAGCAGCAATTGCTACTGTCATCAGGAATGCCTGTGGTGCCACCCCGAACTGCGCGGCGATGCTCAGCGCGATGGGGGCCAGAATGACCGTTGTTGCCGTATTGGAAATCACCTGCGTGAACACTGCCGTCAGCAGGAACAGACCTGCCAGAATTGCATAGGGGCCATAGTCCCCGAGGAAGGTTGTAAACCCGTTGGCGATGCTCTGTGCAAGGCCCACTTTTTGCAGTGCCGTGCTCATCGGGATCATGCCCGCGATGAGGATGATGCTTTTCCAGTCGATGGCGTCGTAGGCTTCATCCATTGTGATGCAGCCTGAGAGAATCATGGCGAGTGCGGCGGTCATGCTGATGCTGGCCGTGTTGATAATGCTGCCGAGTGACTCGTTGCCGGTGACGCGCACCAGTAAATCTTCACCGAAGATGAGCGCCACCAGCATGAGCAGCATAATGATGCCTGCTACCGGCGCGTAGCGATGATGGGCAACGTGCGCGGCGGCATCCACATCGCCGGTCACGATGAAATCGTGCGGCTTTTCGCGCAGTTTGAGGATGTCGTCCCAGTAGCCCTGTACCAGAAGCGTATCGCCACTGCGCAGTTTTGTGCTGGTAATGTCTGCCTCCGGGTGCCTGTCCACACGGTCAATATCCAGCACGGTGACCCGGAACCGGCTGCCGAAGCGGTAATCGGCCAGCGTGCGGCCCACCAGTTTGGAGCGGGGCCGGATAATCACCTCTGCAATGCCGACCTGCTCATTGACGACGGCGTGCTTGATTTCGTCGGATTCGTCGTCTTTTTGTAGGCCCAGTGCCGCTGTTGCCTCACTTACATGGTCATAATCGCCCTGCATCAACAGCATATCCCCGGCCTCTATTGTGGTATCCGGCTCCGGGAATACGGTTTTGCGCTCGTTGGATTGCATCACGAGCCGCTGCCCACCCACGGAGACCAGTTCGCGTTCTGGCTCTGGCCGCAGGATGCCTACCAGTGTGATGTTGTAGTCACGGTGCAGGCCGCTTTCGGTCACGGTTTTGCCCACCAGCGGCGACTCATCCATCACGCGGCGGTTTGCCATGTCTTTGGCGAGGTAAATATCCAGCAGTTCCACCGGTTTATCTCCGAACTCCGGTTCTTCGGTGTCCGTTTTGTAATCCGGCAGTAAGTGCCGCCCGACGAACAGCATAAACAGTACCCCGGCGATCAGCAGCAAAATGCCCACTGGCGTGTAACTGAAGAACTCGAACGGCTCCATGCCGTTTTCTGCCAGCAGGTCACTCACGTAGATGTTGGGGGGCGTACCAATCAGCGTCATGGCACCGCCCAGCAGCGCCCCGAACGACAGTGGAATCAACAGCTTTGATGGGCTGATTTTTGCGACGGCGGCCAGTCCCACCACGGCAGGCAGCAGCACGGCTACTGTGCCGGTATCGCTCATGAAGCCAGACAGCAGTGCCACAGCTACCATGATGACCAACATCAGGCGCGTTTCGTCGGTTCCGGCTACTTTCAAGATTCGGTTGCCGATCATCCCGGCAAGGCCGGTTTGCAGTACGGCACCGCCCACAATAAACAGGGCCAGCAGCGTAATCACGGTGGAGTTGGAAAATCCGGCAAGGGCTTCGCTGGTGGT
>JBCCQC010000605.1:0-3470 GCA_039024535.1 Chloroflexota bacterium | reverse complement strand
TCACCGGTCAGGCTGACCTGAATAACGGCATTGACGCCGCTGGCACGCTCTGGATTAAACTGTGATTTCATCTTATCGAACACTTCTTTTACTTCCTCGGACGAAACAGCCATATCATCACCTTTTAGAGGGTTGCTAATGTTAGATTTTCATATTTCAACAGTATACTGTTAAACATATGTATGCTAAATAGAGGATCACGGCTATGTTACCAGCGCATCGCCCGGTAGTTGTTTTCTGTGCAGTCATCACCCTCCTTTTCCCCACCATCATCTCAAGCGCCCATGAAGATACCAGAGAAGACGTGATCCCCGGACGGATTGCGATTGTTGGTGCAGACAATAATGTGTATATTTTCACACCGCAAACTGGCGAGATGACATCGCTGACCCGTGATGCTTTCGTTGATGGACGCGATTACAAGTACTACACATGGCCCACATGGTCAACCGATGGCCGTCTGGCGTTCTTCGCAATGGAAAACAACGCCGATATTCCTGTCCAGACGCAGGTGTACGTGCTTGAAAACGGTGGTGACATGGGTGAGCTGATCTACCGTGGTGAACGTGAACTCTTCAATTATGCATCATGGGCACCGGAAAACTGCTCGGATTCAACATCGTGTCGTGCATTGTCCGTTCTGTTAAGCGGTGCAGACGGCAGTGGACTGTTCGTTGAAGTCATCAAAGACCAGGTAGAAGGAAACCCTGCCGAGGTTATCGGACGCGGTGGCCCCTTTTACTTTAGCTGGAGCCCGGACGGTGAGCAAATGCTGTGGCAGCGTAACAACCGCCGCATGGATGTATATGACCTTACCTCCGGCGAAATTGATGTTGAACTGTCCCAGAGACCCGGTGTGTTCCAGGCTCCGGATTGGTCACCGGTAGATGACCGCTGGCTGTTTGGCGTATACAATGCGGATGAGGGCAAAACGGACATAGTCGTTCAGGATGGTACGGAAGAGAATATCATCGCAGGCGACCTTGAGGGCACAGTTTCATTCACATGGTCTCCAGATGGTGAGCACGTGAGCTATGTGGATGGCAATGGGCCGTTGCAGGTGTTAAACGCGGAAACCGGAGAAACCGTTGCACGGACGGTCGGTGCCGGTGTGGGGCCATACTTCTGGGCGCCGGACGGAAAGCGAATCGCGTACATCACGCTGTCAACAATGTCAGACTCCGCAACAGCCAGTAGCGGACTTCTTGCGGCTGGTCTGTATCAGGAAATACGGCTTGCATGGTCTGTGCTCAACGTTGAAACCGGCAATGTTACACGCTATGGTGCATTTATGCCGACTCGTGACATGATTTACATGTTTACATACTTCGATCAATTCGGTCAGAGCCACAGTGTCTGGTCACCAGACAGTCGCTATCTCGTCTACGGCGAGGTAATTGAAGATAACAATCCGACCATTAGCATCGTCGACACCAGTGCGACTGATCCTGTCCCGCTGTCCGTTGGGGATGGTACACTGGCGATCTGGAGTTATGACTAGACACAAAGAGCGTGGATGACGAAACAATTCACAAAAAGCATATGGTTGATTTCGGTTCTTGCGACACTGGCCTGTGCCAGAACCGGCCCCGATGTCATTGTTATCACCGCAACCTTTGAACCGGCAGGGGCAGTTGATGTCAGTCCATCATTGACTGCCCCGGTTGCTACACCGATCGCTTTCGTTCCCCCTACGCTAAACCCACCACGCATACAATCAGACGCTTCGTCTTTGCAGCAGTATACCGTGCAGGCCGGTGATACACTGGGCGTCATTGCAAATACCAACAGCACCAGCGTAGAGGCGCTGCTGGCAATCAACGACATCCCCAACCCCGATATTCTCTCGGTCGGGCAGGTCATCAACCTGCCAGCCCAGCCCACGGATGAAACACCACCTGTGAAGATTATCCCGGATGGTCGGTTTGTTCGTGGTGAATCAGGTAGTGAGTTCGATGTCGAGGCATTTGTGCGGGAACAGCCCGGTTACATCAACACAGCGGCCGATCTGGTGCGGCAGCGGCAGGCCAATGGCACAGAAATACGAGTTCCCCTCACTGGCGCACAGATCATTGACCGTGTTGCTACAGAATTCAGTGTGGATCCCCGCTTACTGCTGGCCCTACTTGAATATCGCTCTGGCTGGTTAACTAACCCTTCTCCCGCCGAGGATATGATTCGCTATCCAATGGGTGAAGTTGACGAAGCACGTGAGGGCCTTTACCGGCAGCTTACATGGACGGCTGACCGTTTGAACCGTGGCTATTATGGCTGGCGCTATCGCAATCTGAAGATTATTCAGGTTGATGACGGTACCCGGCTGTTCTATCACCCGCAATTGAACGCCGGCACAGTCGCGGTGCAATATTTCCTCAGCCTCAACAATACACTGCCAGTGTGGGAAGAACAGGTCTCGGAGGGTGGGTTTGATGCGTTTTACCGCACATTGTTCGGTGACCCATTCAGCGGCGAGATTGCTACACCCGTACCCATGGACATTGCGCAGCCAGAGCTAACCCTGCCGTTTGCATCGGGAGAGGTGTGGTTCTACACCGGCGGCCCGCACGGTGGCTGGGGGAGTGGCAGCGCATGGGCTGCTGTGGACTTTGCGCCGCCAGATGAGCGCACCGCAGGGCAACCGGCCTGTTACACGTCTACGTTCCCGATACGGGCTGTGGCTGCGGGCAATATCGTCCGCAGCGGGAATGGTGCTGTGGTGCTCGACATGGATGGTGATAGCAATGAAGCGACAGGCTGGTCAATATTGTATCTGCACATTGCCACTGCCGGTCGCATTGAGGCAGGGCAAACAGTAGCTACAGGTGATGTCATTGGCTATGCCTCATGCGAGGGTGGGTTCTCCACAGCAACACACATGCACATCGGTCGGCGTTATAACGGCGAGTGGATCCCCGCCTACTGCAACGACTGCGAGACAGAAACCGAGGTGCCGGTGTTCAGGATGAGTGGTTGGGCCGTCATCGGCTTTGACGACCAGGAGTACCAGGGCATTATCGTGCAGGGTAATGAGCGCCGTCAGGCGGAGCAAGGTCGCCAGAATCCAATCAATCGAGTGTCATGGTAGGGGGACAGCGCGATGACAGATAACAGAGTTTTGCTCTACATGATGTGGGCGGTATTCGGCCTGATGCTGCTGACGGCGACAACGCGCTCTGTAGCGCAGGTAACCATAACTTCAACGCCGGCACAAATTCGGATGGCAAGTATTACGCCAGAGCCACTGATGACTGAATCCACCATAGAGTCAGGTTTTGAAATCAGCGGAGACACCGCTACGCCCCGTGGTATTACTATGCTTGAGCCAGTATCAGAGGTAAATGTGCGTACCAGCCCGGAAATTGCCGAGGACAACCAGATTGGCGTAATCCGGGCCGGCGAGCGCTACATGGTAGTCGGACAATATTTTAACTGGGTGCAATTTCAATATGATCTGGCACCCAACCAGCGAG
>JBCCQC010000604.1:0-3477 GCA_039024535.1 Chloroflexota bacterium | reverse complement strand
TCGGTATGCTGGACGGCGACATGGAGTACGAAGCGGGCACGATCACTGTCATTGAAGCACACACCATCATCATGCCAGATGGCGAACGCGGGTTCACCTTTATGGACACCAGCAAACGCGGTACACAGGTCGCAGCAGGTGAAGAAATCGGCTATGTGCGGCACCCCTTTACCGGCGAAGTCGTACAGAAAATTACCGCGCCGCAGGCAGGCATAGTCGTGTTTGCGGGGGCGTCGTGGCCGGTGCCACTGGAAGATACGCTGCTGGCTATGCTGGGCGATTTAAAAGAAGAAATTTCGGTCAGTTAATATCTATCTGTGGGGACAGCGTGCTGTGCCCCTAACCGTAATTGTCTGTTATAGGGATAGAGTCAAAGTTATAGAAAGCGAGAAACCATGTTAACGCATGATGGATTGAAACGAGACGTGGCAAAGCGCATTGAGCGCCTGCACGCGATGATGAAGGAGAACGACCTCGACGCGCTCATCATCACTGCGCAGGCAGCACCGGGTGGGCTGGGCGCTGCACGCTACATTACACACGCGCACCTGTGGGGGGGTGGGGCCTATGCCATTCTCGGCGCCAACGACCCGCATCCGTGGCTACAGGTGTGGAGTTCATACCAGGCTGTGTGGAGCCGCAACGAAACCACGACATTGCCGGAGCGTGTGGAATCATCCAACGACGGCGATATTGTGACACGTACCGCAGAACTGGCAATGGAGTATGCCACCGGCAGCAAGCGCATCGGTATGGTGAACATGAACAAGCTGATGAGCATTGGCACATACCACAAATTCAGCGAACTACTGGAAGGCTGCGAAATGGTGGAAGTCACCGATGCTTACAACGCCATCCGGCAGATCAAAACCCCGTTCGAACTGGAGGCCATCCAGCAAAACGGCTACATACTGGATGCTGCGATGGATGTGTTCTACGAGAATGCCGGGGTTGGGGTTCGCTACTGGGATGTTTGCTCTGCCGTGGAAGGCTACATCAAATCATTTGGCGGGTTCTGGGGCCGCACCAAGCTCTCACTTGACCTGACGCCCTATACCGTACCCACGCCTAAACATCAGACCATGAGCGAAGATGACATTATCAACTTCGAGATCGTGTACGAGTCACCCTATGGCTACTGGCTGGAGATGACGATGGTAGCGTCGTTCAAGCCGCTGCCAGGTGAGGTGAGGAAAATGCTGGATGGCTACCTGATGGCGGTTGAGGAATCCTCTGCGGTGGCAAAGGCTGGTAACACGTTCCAGATGATTTCCGACGCAAACGATAAAACGCTGAGCGGGCTGGGCTTCCCGGTAGCAGGTAAGCACACCCCCGATTGCCACAGCACCGGGCTGGACGGTAGCGACGGCCCGAACACATTTGGCTCTCCGGAGTTTGTGCTGAAGCCGAACATGGTACTGTCCTATCATCCCGGCACCGTGCTGGAGGGTAATCTCGGTTTCCTGATTTCTGATAATTTCCTGGTCACGCCAGAAGGGGCTGTGCGCCTTTCCCCACACAATTCAAGCCGCTATTACATGCGGCTGGATGCTTAGTTCGTGAGTGTTTTTAAAGGGGGTGATGCCATCTCAAAATGTGATTTGCAACACCAATTCACCCATGTTTAGTTTTGTTTGGAGGAGAAGTAGTTATATGAACATTCGTCGTTCAATCACAATGACGCTGGTGCTGGCATTGCTGGCAGTCGTCGGGATTCAGTCCGTGACCGCGCAGGATGACGAGGTAAGCGAATTTGTGTTCGCGCACCCCGGCCCCATCCGCACGATGGACGCCCCGGTTACATGGTTTGGTTCTACCCACTGGCTTACCAACCTGATGTATGAGTGCCTTATCTGGCGTGCTGCCGATGGTGAGGGATACGTGGGGCAGGCCGCAGAAACGTGGGAAAATGTGGATGACCTCACATGGCGCTTCAACCTGCGTCCGGGCATCACGTTCCACAACGGCGAACCGCTGGATGCCGAGGCTGTGAAGTGGAACATTGACCGCACCCGCACCCGCGAGGACTTCATGGTGCAGCCGCAGTGGGAGTTCATTGATGAGGTGATCGTCGTGGATGAAACCACGCTGGACATCACCACGTTTGATCCGTACCCGTACTTCGAGTACGATGTGAGCTTTAATGGTTGCCAGTTGCTGCCACCGGACTACATCGAAGAAGTGGGTGAGGAAGAATTTGCCCGTAACCCGGTTGGCTCTGGCCCGTACCAGCTCGTGGAATTTACCGAAAGTGACCGTTATGTGTTTGAAGCATGGGATGAATACTGGGACGGTCGTCCAGAGGTTGACCGCGTGATCTACCAGGTCATTCCAGAGCAGTCTGCACAGGTCGCTGCACTGCTGGCCGGTCAGGTAGACCTCATTCCGAGCGTTCCCGCGCCAGACCGTGAAACCGTCGGCGCAGCCGAGGGCATCTCGATTGTGACAGAAACATCCAATCGTATGCATCACCTGTACCTGCGTGTAGAAACCGAAACCGGCGCTATGGCAGAAACCTACCCCGACTATGAACCCGCCACGCTGGATCAGAATGTGCGCCAGGCTGTAAGCCATGCCCTGGATCGTAGCCTGCTGGCAGAGGTGCAGGGGGCGGCAAGCCCACGCCTGGGCCGTGTATGTGATTACTATCCCGAAGGCTTCCCGGAGCGTCTGGCTGACCCGGCTGTCATTGAGGAGTGGTACGATCCTGAACTTTCCATGCAGTTGCTAACAGAAGCAGGGTTCGATGTAGCCAATGGTGAAGGCCCCACAATCGTCCTTGATGCGCCAACATTCCAGTTTGGTAACGAGCGTGAAGTGGCAGAGGTTGCAGCAGCGATGCTGGAAGAAGCAGGCTTCACTGTAGAACTCAACATCCTGGATTCTTCCGCTTACGGTGAGCAGATTTCATCTGGCGGCAACAACCGTGACCTGATGATGGCTACGCTGGGCTGTTCACCGTCGCTGGTGCCGTTGTTCTACCGTTGTGAGTGGGTGCAGGCCAACTACAACGTTTGCGTGGACGACTGGGACGCAATTGGTGAAGAGATCCTGCGCACCGTAGACCCGATGGCACGTCTTGATCTGTGGAGCCAGTGGTGGGACTTCTACCTGGACTACTCCCAGACTGTGACGCTGTACGAAATTGATAATGTGATGGCGTACAACTCGGATGAGTTTGTGTTTACGCCGCGCAAAGACGGCTGGTTCACATTCCGCGATCTGCAACTCGCAGGCGAATAAATACGTTTTGCGTAGGGGCATGGCACACTGTTGTGCCCCTACCAGAATCAGGGAAATAACAGGATATGCGCGGTTTTATACTCTCCCGGCTGGTACAGATGATTATTACGCTGTTTGTGGTGTCGCTTATCGTGTTCTTCATGGTGCGGCTGCGTGGTGATCCAATCAAAGTAATGGCACCCCCCACGTTCAGCGAGGAACAAATCGAAAACCTGCGTCGTGCATGGGGGTTCG
>JBCCQC010000603.1:0-3485 GCA_039024535.1 Chloroflexota bacterium | reverse complement strand
TATCCTCGTTTTTGGATACATTCTACACTTCTTCGAAAACTAAATTGGTCATGCACTAGTCATTGACTGCTACAAACTGTTGCGTGTACTGATAGTAGGCAACCATCGGTACCCCATCTATATCAGCCAGTTCGACATCGAATATAATGAAATCACTGGTGACGATTGTTCTCGTGAACCACTCACTCCCATCAAAAAATGCAACCTTGATGGAATATTTACGATCCTCAACAACACTGAATGCAAAGGCTGGCTGACCATTAAAAGTTGTCAACCTTGAAAGTGCCATCAGACGGTTAGCAAACGTCCCATCTTGAATGATTTCTGCGATTGGCGTGTGCTGCCATTGCATGGTTTGTTCGTTATAGTGAGCGTAGTATACAAAATCATCGTGGTAGATGACCGCTGGCTGTCCGTCGATAATCGCAAGCGTTGCATTGTACGCCTGTTCTGATGCAGATGGGATCACTTCAAACTGCCAACCAGACTCTCCCAGAGTCGCCAGCTTCATACCATCCGGGCTTGCATTATAAAGAATCATCGGGCTTGAGTTGTATTCAACCAGCGTTACATCCCACACACCCAGGAAAGAAACACCGAGATAGTCAACATTTCCCTGAAGTTCCTGTACATCTTCAGCAACTGTTTGTACCTGCCAGCCTGTCTCTGTGCGGACAGCATACAGTAGCGACTCGTTTTTGTTGTAAACGACCGCAGGAGTCCCATTGACAACTGCCAGTGACACGAATGGAGCGCTAGCCTCATTGTAGGTAGGTTCAATGACCTCAACCTGCCATGTGTCGTTATTCAACCATGCATAGTTAAAGCTGGTCTGGTTGGAAATGTATTGTGTGAATGCCACGGCAGGCACACCATCTACTATTTTCATAGATGTTGATGAGAGTACGGAAAAACCGTCATCAATATCTTGAATATCCCATTCTGTGCCATCAAATCGACTATATCGCACATTGTCATCAAAGAATTGGTAACTGATTGCTGGTTGGTTATCGACCTCAATTAGCGTTAAGCGCTGATTCTCAAGACTGGTTCGATTCTGCAAGCTCGTACTCACATCCACTACAACCACTGACCACGCAGCATAAGCCGTGCTGCCCACCGCGAACAGAATCAGCGAGATGATCGGTACCCACTTTTCAAACTTTGTTGGTGCATCCACGGTGTCGTATCTCCTCACCCTGATGGTCTGACCCTGTACCCCGGACACTCACTGACCGGCGGCGGCAGTACCCACCTCGTACAGAATCGCCTGGTCGGTCTGGCTGTTAAACAACTGCACCGTTGCCGTCTGGCCGAAAGGCTGCGGTGTGTTTGAGGGCGTCGGCGTCACTGATGGCTCCGGCGTGCTGGTCGGCTCTGGCGTGGGCGATGGCCCCACAGTTTCAGTCAGCGTCGGCGTAAATGTGGGTGCCAGCGTGGGGAATTCGATCACTTCGCCATCCTCACCCGCTGCGGGGGGTTCGACTTCGGCAGGGCCACTCAGCAGTAGCAGGGCACCCACCACAGCAACCGCTGCAACAGCCACCCCCACCCCGGCGAACACCAGCCAGCGGTTCCCACCATCCGCCTTACGCGATGGCTTCTGTGCTGGTGGGCCACCCCGCCCCTCCAGCCTATCGAGCGCGGTGCGTGCTGCCTTATGACCGGGGTCATTCTCAAGTGCCCGCTCAAGGTTTTTCTTTTTCTGCGCGATGCTGCTGGCAATGATGCTGGCAGCATACCACGCATCGGCACTGTCGGGATGCTGTCGCAGTACCCCGCGTATGATGTTCTTTGCGGTTTCAGTGTCGCCAGCGCGGTGCAGGCGCACCGCCTCGCGGAGTTCGTTTCGAATATCTGCGGGGTTCATCGCTGTCCTTTACTGTGTTAGTTCGTCAACTGCCGGGATGAACACGGATTCGTACAGGGCGGCCTGCTCAAACCGCTGGCTGACAAGTGCAACAGCAAATGAGGTGTTCCCCCGCTCGGCAATGGCAAGGTTCAGCATAAACTCCGCATCACGGAACTCATACACCTGCCACAGGAACCCGTTGCTGTTGCGGGTATCCAGCGCATCCGGCGTCACATAGATTTCGAACTCCTGTGCAATATCACGCAGCAGCATATCAGCAGAAACGTCCGGCACCCCCATAAAGAACAACATGGCCGAACTCGTCAGCTCGTCGCGCACGAACGTTCCATCACCAAAATCTTCCCAGCCCTCCGGGCGCACACTGCTGATGCCACTGTACGAGTCTGTAAAGGCGACATTGCGCGTGCTGGCGGCTTCCTCGATGTAAAACTCAATCGGGTCAATCTGGCCGACGCAGTTACTATTCGGCGGCACCTGCGGATTGCTCAAAAATGCCTGCATCATATCCAGCGGGCAATTATGTGAGACGGACGCACCGTGCCCCACACTCGGAATGTTGAAAAAGTATCCATTTGACAGCGTGGTTGCAGCAATTTCTGCCCAGCGCGGCGGCGTAATCGGGTCGTACTCCCCGCTGAGTACCAGCGTGGGAATATCGCTGATGACCGGTTCGTTTTCAATGGGCAGCGGCGCTGTGCCACCACGCCATGCCTCGCACACACTGAAGATGATCTCGCCTGTGTTCGGGCTGGTCTGGAAGTATGTTGCAGCAGCCGGGTACACAGCATGGGACTGCGCAATCGAATCCAGCGTGGTGAAGGGGGCTTCTTCCATGCACTGTACAGAGAAGTTCATGCCCATACTGAAGCCTTCCTGCTCCAGCAGTACACCTTCCATCGTGCCTGCCAGCAGGGAGTAATTGCCATCGCGCACGTCATAGATGATGCGCGGCAAATATGGAATAAACGATTCTGAGTACAGCGCCAGAAACGTCAATCCAACGAGCCGGTCGCCATTGACCAGCACTTCCACTTCACGCTCACTGGCGGGGTGGATGATATACATCTGCGCAGGTTCCGCGTTAAGTTGCTCCACGACTTCATAGAAAACCGTACCCAGGCGCGGGTAAGCCTTGTTACACGCGGCGTCCATCGCACAGTTGAGGAACAGCGTGTTAAAGGCGCGGTCTGCATTCTGCGTGAGTTCATCGAACATGCTGACCTGTGGCGGCAGCACACTGTCAATCACCACACTACGAATCCCCTCTGGGTGGTCACGCATGGCCGTCAGCGCCAGCCGTGTACCGTAGGAGATTCCGTACAGGTTCCATTCCTCATAGCCCAGCACACGCCGCAAATCGTTCAGGTCGGCGGCACTCTGGGCGCTGGTGTAAGCACCCAGGTCAAACCCACGGATCTCCAGCCGCTGGCGGCAGCGTTCCATTGCCTCTACAGACAGTCGGATGTTCTCCTCTGCGGGCAGGTTTTCGTCCAGGATGTCATACTGCATATTGTCGTATTCTTCACATGTCAGGGCCGGCCAGCTATACCCCGTGCCGCGCTGGTCAAAAACAATGAAGTCACGCTGATCCAGAAATGGCTCAATCGGACTT
>JBCCQC010000602.1:0-3489 GCA_039024535.1 Chloroflexota bacterium | reverse complement strand
CCACGGACTTCATCCCGCCGGTGGTGGATGATGCTTATGAGTTCGGCGCGATAGCTGCCGCGAACGCGCACAGCGATGTGAACTCGATGGGTGGCAGTCCCATTGTGGCGATTAACCTTGTCGCCTACCCGGATGGCCTGATTCCGATGGACATCCTGACGGAGATTATGCGCGGTGGCGCCGAAAAAGTCTTCGAGGCCGGCGCTGTGATTGCAGGCGGGCACACCGTCACGGATAAAGAGCCAAAGTATGGCCTTGCTGTGGTGGGGCAGGTTCACCCGGAGAAAATTATTCGCAAGGGGGGCGCTCAACCCGGTGATAAGCTCATCCTGACGAAACCGCTGGGTGTGGGCGTCATTACAACGGCGCTGAAGCGTGATATTGCCACGGAAGATGAAATCGTGGTTGCTACGCAGAGTATGATGCGCCTGAATCGTGATGCGGCGCGTGCTGCGCAGAACAGCGGGGCCGTCCATGCGATGACGGACATTACCGGCTACGGTCTGATTGGGCACGGGCAGGAGATGGCCCGCCTGAGTGATGTAGATATGCACATTGACACGAGTGCATTGCAATGGCTCCCCGGCGCGATGAAATACGCCGAAAACGATGTGTTCCCCGGTGGTATGGAGCGCAACCGCGAGCATTTTGAGCAGGTGACGACATTTGCTGATGATGTGGGCGAACCTGTGCGCAAACTGCTGTTCGACCCGGAAACATCCGGTGGCCTGTTGATTGCCGTGGCCGCAGATAGTGCCGATGCGCTTGCGGCAGAGATTGATGGCGCGGTTGTCATCGGTGAGGTGCGCTCTGGCACAGGGCAGATGATATTTACGCAGGTAAGCTCTGCACGGTAAGCCCCTACCGGCACTTGGTGTTGTACTATCGCGGGTATCCATACGGGTACCCGCTTTTGTTTTGCCGCGCGGCCACATCTGGACTAAACTATGGGACAGTTTGTCCTTTCTAACATGTGGTGAAGGAGTCAATTATGGTCACGCCGAGCAATACAGGGGAGGGGAACACGGCCCTCGCCAACACTCGCGGCGCGTGGGTGAATTTGCGTACCGGGCCGGGCACCAATTACGATGATATTGGCGATATTCGCAACAACACGCTGGTGCTGTACTACCCGAGTACACAGCAGGGTGACTGGTTGTATCTGGAACAGTATGGGCTGGCCGGGTGGGTACATGGTGGCTTTGTGAATTTTGAGCCGGTTGACGCTGACCCGCCCACGGCCCCGCAGGTAGAAACCCCCTACGATGGGCATGTGGCGCTGTGGCACTGGCAGGGCGGTGCTGTGCAGGAAAATAGCATCGAAGAACTGGTGATTAACATCAAAACCTTTGCGCCGAACGTGACGCAGTTATTCGTTAAAACCAGTGAGGGCACAAGCTGGCAGGGCGAATTTGACCGTAAACCGGCGATGGCTGTGAATGGCCCGGATGACATTACCCGCTGGGCCGATGTGCTGGAACGCTACGACATGGAGTTCCATGCGTGGTGTGTGCCGCGTGGTATTGGCAGTATTGCCGAAGAAGCGCAGCGTATGATCGAAACGGCGCAGCATCCACAGTGCAAAAGCCTGATCCTAGATGTGGAACCCTACGCCGGGTACTGGGATGGCACACAGGCGCAGATCCGCGAGATGATGGTGCTGCTGCGGCGGGCGATTGGTGCAGAATACCACCTCGGTATGGTCATAGACCCCCGCCCACAGCATTATGAGTCGATTTACCCGCTCTCGTGGCAGCCGTTTATTGATAGCATCCACCCGATGGTTTACTGGCGTGACTTCACCACTACCCCGGAAAATACGCTCCAGACGACGTACAGTGTGTGGCTGCAATATGGCAAGCCGATCTGCCCGATTTTACAGGTGGCCGCGCCGACGACGGAAATCCGCGAGGCGCATTCACTTTCGACGGCGCGTTATGGCGCTAAGAGCCTGAGCTGGTGGCGGTATGGCGTGGGTACCACTGCGGAGTTGAGTGCATTGAATCTGCCCATACCGGATAGTCCGGTCACACCCACGCCACTGCCTCCAGGGGGTGGGACGGGCGGCTCTGACCCGAACAATGGGTTGATGGAAGAAGTGCTGATTAACCCTTCTGACAATCGGTTTGCCCGTGGTACTTACACCGGTGAAGATGAATTCGGTGTATACGTACAGCGGATGGGCTGGCCGGTGTATTACACACGCACGGCATCGCGCCAGAGTAAGGTGTGGGCGATGTGGACGCCCAATGTGGCGATTTCCGGGCGTTATGCTGTGGATGTGTATATTCACAAGCCGTTCTCTACGACTGGCAATGCCCGCTATAAAATCCACGGTGTGCGCGGGGAGGCGCAGGAGGTGCTGGTGCCGGTGAACCAGCGTGCGGCGGTGAATGGCTGGTTCCGGCTTGGCGTGTTTGATTTCGATAGCAACTTGCCGAACAGCGGTCGCGTGTTCCTGAACGATGCTACCGGCGAGGAAGGGCGCTTCATTACGTTTGATGCCATCCGCTGGCAGCGCGAAGTTACTGTAAACCCGAACCCGAATGTGCCCGGTGCCACCAGTAATGGCGTCATCGTTGTGAATGGGGTGGTGTATTGTGATGGCTTCGATATGCCGGTTGGCAACCGCCGTAACTCGGGTGATCGTGCGGGGACGCGGGTATGGCAGTCTGGCTGGCGTGATGCCTCGCCGTACCCGGAGCCTTACCTGTATAGTAGTTTTCTGGGGCGTTACACATCGGTTCACACTGGCGCAGACCTCAACTGGGGCAGTGGGGCCTACAGCGATGTGGGCCAGGAAATCTATTCTATTGCCAGTGGCACCGTGACATTTGCCAACGAGCGGCGCTCATGGGGTAATCTGGTGGTGATCCAGCATGACCCTTACATCAAGGATGGTCGTAAAGTATCCAGTCGCTATGCACACTTGCAGCGGATGGATGTTCGTGTTGGAGATCGGGTTGCGCGGGGGCAGCAGATTGGCACGCTGGGGGGCACACGGGGTACGCCGGGGGCAAGCTGGGTGCCGCACCTGCATTTTGACATCACCCCGGCAGAAACCCTTGAGCGCAACCCGGAGGACTGGCCGCCGCTGCGCAATAACTTCGGCAAGTCTGTATCGCAGATGACGAATGCTGAATATAACTCGTGGCTGAATGCAGTGCAGCAAGAGATTATCAGAACGTATTTTGATCCGCGCGTGTGGATTCAGAATAACCGCCCGAACCGCTAGCGCACACCACAACGCAGGGGAGACAGCCGTGCCTCTCACCTGCTGAATAAGCGCCTATCCGAAAAATAAAATGCATTGTGTAGGGGCACTGCGCCCCTACATTACCGTAAATTTACGGATGAACACCAGGCTAGAACAGGCCCCAGTCGTCGGCGGCACCATCTTCCATCATGGATGGATCCCACATTTCGAGCCCAAACCGAGCTCGCGGTTCCAGGAGTCACGCACCTCCATGTCCGTGACCTCCTCCCACT
>JBCCQC010000601.1:0-3492 GCA_039024535.1 Chloroflexota bacterium | reverse complement strand
GTGTGCAATTTTGCCATTGAATTTGCCCAGCGAGACATACGGTATTTGCTTTTGCGGGTTGAACACGGCGATAGCGCATATGAAGTAAGCGGTGCGTTGCTCATCCGGTGTATCCTTGAGTGCGGCCAGCAGTTTTGCGCGGCGGTCGGCGTCAGATGCACCCTCACCTGCATAACGGGCACTGTACACCCCCGGCGCACCGTCCAGCGCATCCACACACAGGCCGCTGTCATCGGCGAGAGAGAGTTTGCCGGATGCCTGTGCATAGGCAGCGGCTTTGAGTTCGGCGTTGGCTTTGAATGTGTCGCCGGTTTCTTCTACGTCCAGTTTGCCCAGCCCCACATCATCCAGCGAGAGCACGTTGATGTTTAAACCGGCCACAATTGCGCGGTATTCGCGGAGTTTGCCTTTGTTCTGTGTTGCGATGAGTAGATCCATAATCCTGTCCCTTTTGAACGTGTGGTTTGAAGTTTGTTGGGCGGGCGCGATACACCGCGCCCGGTGGATACCAATTTTTCCGTGTTACCGTGAGACGCTGAAGCGGTGCAACGTGGGGGTATCGCCCTCGTCGCCAGATGCCGGGAGTACATCGCCAGTTTGCCAGTTGTATACACGTGCGGCTATGGTGTAATCGCCGGGGGGCAGGCCCGGCAGTGCAAACCTGTTCTGGATGCACGCTGCGGGTTCGTATGGGAGGCCAGTGTCTGTTTGCGTGATGAGTTCCCCGGCGCTGTCCAGCAGGTACATTCCGACGGAATATGCGCCATCCGGTACGTCATCCGGGATGTGCCACAGTGTGCGGATGACCAGCGCTCCGTTCATGCGCTGTGGTTCGATCTCGTGCAGGGCAATTGTCCCGTCAAATGTGAGGCGCGGCGGGGCGTCGGTTGCCGGGGGCGGCGCAATAAACAGGTCGAAGTCCATGTGAGGGAGTTGCAGCAGCGGCCCACAGTGCAGGTATGGCCCCTGCATGGCCCCGGTGAATTGCTGGCGGCGCTCGCTTTCCGGGTGACGCCGGTCGATCGCCAGCCATACTGCGCTGGCACCGTATGCGAATTCCTGTGCCTGCTCTGTGAAAAAACTCCGCCGGAAGCTCTCAATTACGGTGAAGTTAATCGGCATGTCGTGCAGGTGATACTCTGCCGTTTGAATTTCCATTACCCAGTCTGAACTGCTGGAATGCAGGGCCAGCGCGGTATTCGGCGCGGCGTGTGCGTCCAGTGTGGCGGCCACTTCATCCCACGGGAGTGCCTGTGCGCCGTCAAAGTCCGCTACAAAATCATTGCGCAGCGTCACGAACGACCCGAACCCGGCCCACACTGCAATCAACCCAGCGGCAGCCATGCGTATGATTCGCCAGCGTGCAGCCAGCCCACCCGCCGCTACCAGTGCCAGCAGCGGGAACAGCACCAGCAGGTAACGCTCGCGGCCTGGATTGACAAAGTTGAGTTCGTCGTTTGCCAGCAGCATCACGGCGCAGGCACTCGCTGCCAGCACCCATGCCGCACGCCCCCGGCCAACGGCCAGCAGGGTTGCCGCCGCCCATAACATCACGGCCCCGCTGCTGAATAACTGCACGGTAGTGAGCGCTACGCTGGCTACTTCCATGCTGTCGTCCTGTGATGGCCCGGATTCCTGGCCGGTGAGCACACTTTCGACTATGGCGGGGGGGAAGATAGCGAAAAACAGCAGCACGCACCCGGCTACCACAATCGGGCCAACCCACTGCCGGGACTTTGGCGCGAAGAGGATGTGATGGGCGGCGATGCCGACCAGCCCTACCACGCCCAGATAATGCGTGTAGATCGTCAGTAACAGCGCGGCCCACAGTGCCACATAGCCCCACAGCCCCGGTTTCTGGATCACGCGCCAGTATAGCCACAGCGTGAGCATTACCACGGTGGTAGACAGCACATAGGCCCGCAGTTCGTGCTGGAAGTAGATAAACATGGCCGAGGTACCGAGTATAGCCGCTGCCCCGGCACCCACCGCCGGGGAAACTGTCGCCCGACCAACCTGAAAGGTGAGGGCCAGCGTGAGCATCCCTGCCAGCAGGGAGCCATAACGCATTGCCAGCGGCGACCAGCCCGCCAGCCTGCCCCATGCTGCGTTTAATATCGGGTAGACGGGGGCCTGCCACGGGTCAATCTGTTCAATGATTTGCAGGGGGGTACGCGCCGGGTAAATGCCACCCCCGGCATGTGACAGCGATAGCACCTCGTCCAGCCAGTAGGCATCGGCGTTGAGGCCGCATACGGCGAGCCATGCATTCAGCAGCAGCAGCGGGATCATCAACAGCCACAGGGGGAATTTTGGGGTCATGCAGGGCATCCGGGTACTCGCGGTCACAGCCGCGAGATTTTATCATGCCCCTTACCCGGATTGTACGCCTGAAAAGCCAGTGCCCCGGCAATGCCTGTCATTATCGGTTCAGGCTGATGGGGTCGCTTTCGCGCATCCGGGCGAATACATCCACGCCAAGCTGCATCAGCAGGTCGATGATGTCGATGGGCACCCAGTTTTCGACCAGTAGATTGCCCTCGCGCTTCCACCAGTCAAAGTCGCGCAGGGTGATGCGGGTGCCGGTCGGTTCCAGCCCCATAAACACGCCGGTATGCGTGGCGTAGGGCCGATCCCAGATGCCGCCCGCCGCGTATAGCCCTTCCCCGAAGAAGCCCATGTTGCGCCCTGGCCCGCCCGGTGTTAGACCGCGATCTGGAAAGGCGACCAGCCACGGCCCCTGATGAAACGCCTGATATTCTGTGAGTGAGCGACTGGTGCCGATTCCGTTCGGGCCAAACCAGCGGAACTGCGGGTGCCAGTACAGGCCCTGGTTCATGCTTGCCAGCGATTGACCGTCATAGCGGTTCATGCCAGCGGCCATTGCCATTACGAGCTGTATGGACTGCTGTGATTCGAGGTCGTCCTGCTTTAGCAGCAGGATGCCGTCGTTGGCGCGGGGTGGCGGCACGCGCCCACCTTCTGCCCCTTTGCTGAGGGGTGTAAGCTGGAACCCTGCCTGCCGCATTACGTCCAGCAGATCCAGAATGACGTAGGATTCGGTGATTTTGCCCTCGGCCAGCACATAAAACTGACCGAACCGAATGTAGGTGTTGCGCCCGGTGGCCGGGATGTCCAGCCAGTCATCTGTGAAGGTGCCGGTAAAGTAGCCGGTACCGGCTACCCAGTACTCATCGCCGTCTGCCCCGCCGATGAATACATCGGTCGTGCGCGTCAGATCCGGGAAGCTGCGCCGCAGCGGTTCCCAGAAGCCGGTGATGAGGTTATCCACGCCGTATTGCTCATTGATGGGGTGCGGCCCGTGCCATTTCACGTCGCTGTGGAAGGCTGTTTTGATCGGCGCGGCGAGGTTTTCCAGCGGGGTATGGTTCAGGGTTTCCCACAGGTGCCACACGGTCGCTTTGTTCTGCTGGTTGATCGGCGTCATAAGGTTATCTTCCCGTCAATCTGTTCTTCGAGGCGGTCATGGGC
>JBCCQC010000600.1:0-3515 GCA_039024535.1 Chloroflexota bacterium | reverse complement strand
GGATTTTCCACGTAACGCTGTACCGTGCGGCGCAGCGGACGTGCCCCGAACTGCGGATCGTAGCCACGGCGGGCAATCCAGAAGCGTGCCGGTTCCGTCAGGTGGATGCTGATCCCGGCGGCTTCCTTCAGGCGCTGTGCCACAGAGCGCATTTGCAGGTCTACCATGTGCTCCACGTTATCCTGCGACAACGGCTCGAAGATGATGATCTCATCCACACGGTTCAAGAACTCTGGCCGGAAGGTATCACGCATCGCCTTTTCGATCTTCTGGTGATCGGCAATCGCCTGCTGATCGCCAGAGTTAATAAAGCCCAGCGCCCCGCCACGTCTGGCAAACTCGGTACCCAGGTTACTCGTCATAATGATAATCGTGTTACGGAAGTCCACCGTGCGGCCCTGTCCATCTGTCAAACGGCCATCATCCAGTACCTGGAGCAGTGAATTCCACACTTCCGGGTGTGCCTTCTCGATTTCATCGAACAACACAACACGATACGGGCGGCGGCGAATCGCTTCGGTAAGCTGGCCGCCTTCTTCATAGCCCACATACCCCGGAGGCGCACCAAACAGGCGGCTGGCCGTGTGCTGTTCACGATATTCGCTCATGTCTATGCGGATGAGCGCGTCTTCATCGTCAAACAGGAACTCTGCCAGTGCCTTTGCCAGTTCGGTTTTACCGACGCCGCTGCTGCCGAGGAAGATAAATGAGCCAATCGGGCGCTTTGGATCCTTGAGGCCGCTGCGGGCACGCCGAATGGCATCTGATAGGGCGCTCACGGCTTTATCCTGGCCGATAACACGCTCGTGCAGGGCATCTTCCATACGCAGGAGCTTTTCGCTCTCGGTTTCCAGCATCTGGCTCAGCGGAATACCCGTCCACTGCGAGACAACCCCGGCAATATCATCTTCCTCAACGACTTCATCCAGCGTGTGCTCACGCTTCCAGTTTTCGCGGGCCACTTCGTACTCCGCTTCCATTTGCAGGCGCTGCATCTTGAACTCGGCTGCGCGTTCATACTCGCGGGCCATGCCAGCAGCTTCTTCGTCCGCACTGATGCGAGCAATCGCGTCTGCCATGTCTTTCAGGTCGTTCGGCATGGAGTAGAGCGCAACACGCAGCTTGGCAGCGGCTTCGTCCAGCAGGTCAATCGCCTTGTCCGGCAGCTTACGCTCCGTCAGGTAGCGATCTGCAAGGCGGGCCGCAGCAACAATAGCTGTATCTGCAATAGCAACTTTGTGGTGTGCTTCGTAGCGGTCGCGCAGGCCATACAGGATGCGAATGGTATCATCCACACTCGGCTCATCCACAAAAACTGGCGCAAACCGACGATCCAGCGCAGCATCCTTCTCGATGTACTGCCGATACTCATCCAGTGTGGTCGCCCCCACAGTTTGCAGTTCGCCGCGTGCGAGGGCCGGTTTCATCATGTTAGCGGCGTCCAGTGCGCCAGCAGCCGCCCCTGCACCCACCACCTGGTGAATCTCGTCAATGAACAGAATGATTTCACCCTGTGCCCGTTGCACTTCCTCAATCGTGGTCTTCAGGCGTTCCTCGAACTCACCACGGAACCGACTGCCAGCCAGCATCGCGCTCAAATCAAGACTGAGCACCCGCCGTCCCTGCAAAATCTCCGGTACATCGCCGCTGGCGATCTTCTGCGCCAGTCCTTCAGCAATAGCCGTCTTGCCAACCCCGGCCTCACCGATGAGTACCGGGTTGTTCTTGGTGCGGCGCACCAGCACCTGGATCACACGCAGAATCTCAGCATCCCGCCCGATCACCGGATCAAGTTTGCCCTCGCGTGCCATCACAGTGAGGTCACGGCTGTATTTTTCCAGCGTCTGGTAGCGGCTCTCTGCCTGCGGATCCGTAACGCGCTGGCCGCCGCGAATGTCCTTCACTGCATCGTGTACGCGGTCGCGGCTGATGTTGTTATCGGCCAGAATCTTGGCGACGGCAGTGTTACGCTCACTGAGGATGGCGAGGAAGATATGCTCCGTGGAGATATACTCGTCCTTCAAGCGGTTGGCTTCTTCATTGGCGAGGTCGATAATGCGCTTAACACGTGGCGTGATGAACACCTGGTTGGTACCCTGCCCATAGATCGCGGCCTTCGGGCTGGCCTGCAAAATTTCATCCAGGCGGCCCCGAATCGCAGACGGCTCTACCTTCAACCGCTCCAGAATCTGAGGTACCACGCCGTCATTCTGCTCCAGCAGCGCCAGCAAAATATGCTCTGTATCGACCTGATTATGTCCATAGCGTTGCAGGATTTCGTATGCACGTGCGGCGGCATCCTGCGCACGCTCGGTGAATCTATCAAAACGTATCATGATCTGGTTCCTTACCTACCCGTTGGGCTACACCCGTTAGACCTCTGCACTGCCTATTGTATGCGGAAAAGCACATGGATGCAGGTGAGCGGGTGTGATTCGTCTTTGCTGGACTGTAACATACAGAAGTATAGCAGGCTTGCGTTAGCGGAGTGTATGCGGGGTATATGGCAAATAACAGAAAATCCCCCGCATTTGCGAGGGATCTGTCATTTGTGTTTCGGGTGGGGGAGCCGGGCGCTAGTCGCCGGATTCTACCGCCTCTTCATCAGTCTTATCTTCGGGGTCAAGCACAATGTCGTCCTCGCCCTCGCGGGTGCCATACACAACGTCATCGCCGCTACCACCACCGCTGATGAGCGTTCCAGCAGCAGAGATTTCGCGGTCTACCCCGGCAATCTCCATCACGCGCCGCGCTTCTACAACTTCGTTATTCAGCAGTTCATGTGCCAGTGCTTCCAGCTTGTCCTGATTTTCGCGCATCAGTGTCAGGGTACGGTCATACAACCCTTCCACAATTTCGCGCACTTCCTGGTCAATCAGGTAAGCGGTCTGGTCACTGTAGCTGCGTCCCTGCGAAATCGAGTAGCCAAGGAAGGGCTGCTGCTCATTGTCACCGAAATTCACCTGGCCCAGCTTCTCGCTCATCCCGAACTGTGCCACCATACGGCGGGCGAGGTCGGTTACGCGGCGCAGGTCGTCCGACGCGC
Source organism: Chloroflexota bacterium (assembly GCA_039024535.1). GTDB lineage: Bacteria > Chloroflexota > Anaerolineae > Aggregatilineales > Phototrophicaceae > DAOTTY01. The sequence continues at coordinate 469 of JBCCQC010000600.1, read as the reverse complement.
CAGTAGTCACTTCACCGAACGTGACTTCCTCGGCAGCGCGGCCACCCAGCATCATCACCATACGAGACATCAGATATGGGCGCGAGTAGTTGCGGCGCTCATCGTCTGGCATCGTGGCGGTTACACCCAGTGCCTGTCCACGCGGCACAATGGTGACCTTCAGAACGGGGTCTGCACCCGGCGTGAGCATAGCAGCAATCGCGTGCCCTGCTTCGTGGTAAGCGACCACACGGCGCTCTTCCTCGTTAGAAAGTGGCGGGCTTTCCGTACCCAGCACAATCCGGTCAAATGCATCAGAAAAGTCACGTCCACTGATGCGCTTGTGGTTCTTACGGGCAGCAGTGAGCGCGGCCTCGTTTGCAAGGTTCGCAAGGTCAGCACCGGAGAAGCCAATAGTAGCCTTTGCCAGGTCGTCCAGTTCAACATCTCCGGCCAGTGGCTTGCCACGTGTGTGAATCTTCAAAATCGC
>JBCCQC010000599.1:0-3525 GCA_039024535.1 Chloroflexota bacterium | reverse complement strand
GAGAACAGCTATTATGGCTGAAGGGGAGTGGTCGTGCCCCGGGGAAACCCGAGAAACGACCCCCTTGTGGGGAACGAGGCTTAAAGCCCAACAAACGGCGACTTCCCCCTACCGCCTGAAGGCGGTAGTACCCGTCGCCACTGGATATAGTGAAGGTTTAAAGAGACTATGGAAAAAGCTCGCGTCGTAACGGAAGCTGGTTATGTGACCAGCGCAACAAACGACCGCCACACATGGCACGCCGATGTTGGCGAGGCTGCCGGTGGCGAGGACACGGCCCCGAACCCGGAAGAACTGTTGCTGGGGGCGCTGGGGAGTTGTACAGTCCAGACGATGCACATGTACGCTAACCGCAAGGGCTGGGATTTGCAGCGCGTTGAGGTTGACCTTGAACTGGATAAGGTGAACGCTGCCGAGGTACCTGACTATGACGGCGCTGCAAAGTTCATCAACATGATAAACAAGCACATTCGCCTGCATGGTGATCTTACCGACGAACAGCGGGAACGCATTATGACGATTGGCACAAAATGCCCGGTACACCGTATCATCAGCAGCCCCACCACCCGCATCCAGCAAACGCTGCTGAAAACCGAAGGGGCATAATTTCCGCCTCTCTTTCCCCTGTTGCAAACCGCCCGCCCCGTGTGGGCGGTTTTGCGTTGTGCTACTGTGCGTTCTTCCGGTAAGATGTTCCCAACAACCCAACAACAATGAAGCAACAGAGTTATCGTATGAGCGACGTATTCTCCACTGACCAACTGATTAAAGACCTCAGCCACCCGGACTGGCAACGCCGCTACAGTGCTGCTGACCGCCTGAAAGTGGTGGGAGACGAACGAGCAACGCCGTCACTGGTGGCCCTGCTGCGCGATGACAACCCCACCGTGCGTTTCATCGCGGCGCGGACGCTGGGCATTTTCCGCAGTGAGGCTGCTGTGCAGTCCCTTGTGGAGGTGCTGGCACAGACTGATGACCCGGATTTGCAGTGGGCCGTGGCACAGGCACTGGCAGAAATCGGTGAAGCGGCAGTGATGTCACTGATGGCGCTGCTGGATGGTGACAGTGCAATGGCGCGTGCCGTTGCTGCCGATGTGCTGGGCGATATTGCCGACCCGCGTTCGCTGGATGCGCTGGCAGTGGCCTTTACCCGCTACGGTGCGCAGGACTTCGAAGCAGTGGGGCGGGTGGCAACGGCTGCCGCACTGGAACGCTTCGGAGAGGCGGCCACACTGCCACTGCTAACGGCACTGGATGACGGAAGTCCGCTGGTACGGGCACGGGCCGCCGCGTCACTGGGCCGCATGAACAGTGAAGCCAGCGTTCCGGCTATTATTGACCTGCTGGCAGACGAGGTGCCCTGCGACGACGAGCACCGGGTATGCGATATTGCAGCACAGGCGCTGCAAAAAATCGGCACGCCAGAGGCACTCGCGGCGGTAGCAGGCTGGCAGGCAGAGTAATGGAATTGTGCTTTGAACCCTGTCCGGGTATTTTTCTGCGGTGCGGACACGTAGAATCGTGTCCCTACAGTGCAAAACGGTTCTGTATGAACGGCCTTCTGGCCGTCCGCCGCACACGAAAACTAACAACGATATTGTGTGATACGACCTTTAACTGATCTGCTTTTTGAAGGCAGCGTGACGTGCTTAAAAGATTATTTCAAATTCTGGTGTTGATTACCGGTGGTGCTATCGTCAGCGCTCTGCTTGCAGAGTGGTTGCGGCGGCAGCGCACTACCCCGGATTACCCCACAGCAGCCTCACTGCTGCGTAAACCCTACGTGGATGCAGTCGTTATCCCCCGTGAAGATGGCGGCGTGGACATCCGCTGGGATATTTCTGCTGATAGCGTGGTAGTCTACAGCGGCTCCTCCCCGGAGAGTATCAATATGGGCTTCCCGCTGGCAACCATCACCGATGATTACATGGTCACAGTGGCGGATAGCCAGCAGCCGCGCTATTTTGCGCTGCGCTTTAGCGGTGGCGACCGTGACGACGAGACCATTATTGTGGCCGAGCGCGACCTGACGCTTGATGGCGCGGTGAACTTCCGGGATATTGGCGGCTACCGCACGGCAGACTACCGTTATGTGCGCTGGGGGCGTGTGTACCGGGCGGGGCGGCTTGCACAGCTTACCGAAAATGACCATGCGCTGTTGCAGGCGCTGAACCTGAAGCTGTCCTGCGATATGCGGCTGGATGAGGAAGTAGACGACGCCCCGGATAATCTACCGGAAAGCGTGACCCTTGAACGCATCCCCGTACAGAGCGGCGAAACCCGCTCACAGCAAGTCCAGCGGCTGATGAAAGCGCAGGGCCGTATGGATGAGTTCATGCGCGGGGCCTATCGGCAGGTCATTGTAGATCGCAATCCGCAGGTGTTCGTGCAGTTTTTCCGCCGCGTGGCCGATGAAAGTAACCTGCCGCTGGTGGTACACTGCACTGCCGGTAAAGACCGCACCGGCGTGGCGATTGCGCTGCTGCTGGATGTGCTGGGTGTGCCGGATGACGTGATTGCCGCAGACTACAGCCTGAGCAACCGCTACTACGATAATTTTGTGGAACTGGGCGAGGATGCCATCAAATCCGTCAGTCGGCTGGGTCTGACTGTGGAGAATATGCTGCCGCTGTTTACTGCCGACCCGGAAACCATTCTGGCAACACTGGCGCATGTTCGCAGCACCTATGGCTCCACGGAACGTTACCTGATTGATGCGGGTGGCCTTGAACCGGACACGATCGACAGGGTGCGCAAGATCATGCTCACGGACTGATGGCGATACTGCCATGTGCCATGCGCCCACATCATTACGGAAAGTCGATGTATTCCGCCGGGATGTGCTCTGCCAGATAGTGTTCGTCTTCCGGGTGGAAGAATACCACGCCGCTATCAGCAGCGTCTTTTGCCCGCACTGCCAGCAGAACAGGTTTACCGCGCCGTGACCCCACGCTGGTTGCACGTTCTGTCGTTGTTGAGAGATGCACATACTGGCGCTGTTGTGCCGTCAGCCCTTCATCGCGGATGCTTTCCAGCGCAGCAGCCACCGTCCCGTGATACAGAACCTCTGGTGGGGTGGCCGGTGTATATTCCACAGACTGCACGCGCTTATTGTGGCCGTAGCGTGCCCGTACCCGGTAGCCGGTCAGTTCGAAGCGCATTTTGCTATCGCTGCCGGGTGTCGTGACCACACGGATAAGGTCATCATAGCTGTAACGCGCCTGCACCACCGCGTACAACTCGCCAATGTCCGTGTAGCCCTCACTATCAAGCTTCACGCCGAACTCGTCGGCGCGGTGGCGCAGCACCATCGAGATAAATTTTGAGAGTCGTGTGTGCGTCGTCATCTATCGTCCGTCAGTTTCCGTTTACACTCTATCTTACCGAATCTTTTTAGCTTACAAACGCTAAGTGTATTCATCGGGGTCTTCCACACTTCGGGGTGAGCAATATGGGTGTGTCCACCGTTCACGCTGAATCTGTGAATGACACTTTCGGTTAGAAAACCGTTTGGTATGCTCTCGG
>JBCCQC010000598.1:0-3527 GCA_039024535.1 Chloroflexota bacterium | reverse complement strand
CGTGACTTCGAGAATGCACAGTTCGTGGAGGATCTTTCTCTGGCCCGTAGCGAAGCCGTTATCATCACACCGACCTACGCAGAGTCACCCGACCTTGGCGGCAATTACGTCGGGCAGCGTGTTGTACTCAGCAGAGGCTGGGACACCTCCACACTATCAGTACAGGGCTTTGGCGGGTGGTGGTACCAGCGTAATACCCGCGTCCCGCCACAGGTGGCGCAAGAAGCGGTGCTCTGGCTGCGTCAGGATGTATACGACGGGGTTGCAATCGACGGTTTACAGTAACTTTACAGAGGAAACTGACGAAACTCCGTGTATATAACACGTCCAGATAGACAGAGAAACGGAACCGCTACCGTGACAAAACAGGACGCATCAACCGACAATCAGCAGGCGCTGGCCCTCATTAAACAGGCGCTCACCGGGGATCAGCACGCCTACGCCGAACTGTATAACCTGTATGCCGCCGGATTGTATCGGCTGCTCTACAGCCTGCTGCTCAACCGCCAGGATGCGGAGGATGTAGCACAGGAGGCGTTTGTGTATGCCTTTAAAAACCTTAAGCGCTACGACTCTCGCCGTGCCAGCTTTAAAACGTGGCTTTATACCATTGCTGTGAGCCGCAGCCGCAATGTGCATCGCCGCAAGCGCCCCATCACCCTGGACATCAGCGACATGATGCGCCTGAAAACACCCGCCCCTGCTTCCGAGATGCCAGAAGCGCACCTCACACGGCAGCGCACAAAAGAAGCCATTGCGGAAGCCCTCGGTTCACTATCGCCGCGCCTGAGGGAAGCCGTTGTGCTGCGCTATGGGCACGGCCTCACCTACCGTGAAATTGCCGAGGTCATGGGCTGCCCGCAGAAAACCGCAGAAAGCCGTGTTCGGCTGGCACACAAGCAGCTACGCGATGTGATGGAATCTGAGGGGCGGGGCCTGCTGGAAGAACTGCTGAATATGCAGGGAGGCGGTGTATGGGAATAAGCTGCCAGCACGTTCATGAGCACCTGATTGCTTACGTTAACGGCGAAACCGGGCCACGCCTGCGCCGCCGCATTGCGGAGCACCTGCACACGTGCGATAGCTGCTACGCAGACTATGTGCGTGAACGCGACACAGCCCGTGATGCGCAGAATGACCTCACACTGCTGGGCAGGCCAGAGAGTACCCAGCTTGACCGCATCTGGGAAGCGGTGCATGTTGAACTGGACACTATGCCAGCGCAGCCACAACAGCCACAGACGTATGGTGTGCGCCGCAGCCTGGCGCTGGTTACGCTGATGGTACTCTGTGTGCTGCCGTGGTCTGCCAGTGTGGAAGACCGGGTGATTGCCGCGCTTGACCTGCGTGCAACCCCGGCAGTGATGCCCTATGGCACGCCAGATAGCACCACGACCAGCGTTGCCAGCATTGCCGTTTATAACCATGATGGACGCCCGACCGAAGACGTACTACCCCCGACTGCGACTTCCACGCCGGCAGTCGTCCCTGTGCCGGGGCAATAATCGAGTTAAGAATTCAGGACAAGAGTTAGAGTTATGACAACGACGATTGACCAGAGACCCGAACGCCAGTCGCCGGATGTGCTAACCCGTGCGCTGGCACAGGTGTATACGCTGAACTGGGAAGTCATCACGTATGTGGTGATTTTTGCGGTGGCGGTATTTACGCGGTTCTACATGCTGGGCGAACGTGTGATGAGCCATGATGAGAGCCTGCACACACGCTACTCGTTCAACCTTGCCACAGAGGGTAACTTCCAGCACACGCCGCTGATGCATGGCCCGGTGCTGTTCCATATGACAGCGCTGTTTTACTTCCTGTTTGGCGCGAATGACTTCACCTCGCGCCTGTATGCGGCCATTCTTGGCGTCATCGTCGTTATGATGCCTATTCTGTTCCGGCGCTGGCTGGGACGGTGGGGCGCACTACTGGCGTCCATCATGCTGCTCATTTCGCCGATTACGATGTACTACAACCGTTACATCCGCCACGACACGCCGAACATCTTCTTCTCGCTGTTGATGATCTACGGCATGTTTATGTACCTCAGCGGGCCAGAAGCCCAACGACGGCGGGCGCACTGGCTATACCTGATTGCCGGGGCAATGGTGCTGAACCTCGGATCGAAAGAAACGGCGTTTATCTACGTTGCGATCATTGGCATTTATCTGGCAATTTACTGGTTTGTGAGGCTGGTACAGCACTTCCGGGGCATAGACGGCAAATACCCGTTCTATTTCATCATGATGGCGTTTGGTGTGGGCGGTGTGGCCGCGCTGGGGATGTACGTCACGCTGTCCATCAACCTGGGTGAACGGCCCTTCTTCGAGGCATTTAATGTGGCTGCCCCCGGTATATCAGAGGCCACGTTTATCTCATGGACAGTGCTGGTCATCATAGGCATTTTTGCGATGGTCACGCCAACTGTGATAAATGGTTTCCGCAATGGGCGTGTGAAATTGGGTGTTGGCGAAGGGCTGGGGTTCTTCTTCCTGTCCTTTCTCATCACTACGGTGTTGATTATCGCCGAGGAACTGTCGCGCATCCCGTCTGATGACGTGCCGGAAGGTGCAGAGGGGGTTGTAGAAACCATTTCTGTGTTACCCATTGTTGCTGCGTGGGGTGTCGCGGCACTGGCAATTGGCGTTATGGTGGTCACATGGCGGCGCGGCCTGTGGGATCTGATGAAGAAGTCATTCCCGGAGTTTGACCTGCTGATTTTGATTGGCACGCTCATTCTGCCGTGGGCGGCTCCGTTCGTTATCAAGCTGGCCGGTGTCCACATGACCGTACAGGACATCAACGCCTACACCATCGCTGAGATTCAGATTGTGGTTGCTGCGCTTGTGGCGACATTCGCGATCTCAATTACAGCGGGCCTGCTGTGGGACTGGAAGAAGTGGCTCATCAGCAACGTGATTTTCTATGCGTTGTTTGCGTTCTTCTTTACCACTATGTTCACCAATGGGCGCGGCGTTGCCACCGGCATTGTCGGCAGCCTGGGTTACTGGCTGGAACAGCAGGGCGTTCGCCGTGGTAACCAGCCGCAGTATTACTATCTGGGCCTCATCCTGCCCATGTACGAGTACCTGCCTATCATCGGCAGTATCAGCGCGATGTTCGGTGGGCTGACGTGGTTCTGGCGTTTCCGTCGCAACCAGCTTGAGGAACAGGAGGTGGAGCGCGAACAGGCTCTGGAAGCCATTGTTGCGGCTGATGCCCCTGCCGCCGATACGCCGGAAGGTGAAGACGCGGGCATCGTTATGTCGGAGGTCAATGAAGAAACCAGAGATGACCTGTCAAACGACGCCGATGCAGACTTCAACTACGATTATGACCCGCTTGCAGCGCCTAGCCCGGCGGTCACTCCCGTGGATAATGCGCCGCGCCGTTCTCGTGAACTGCATTCGCTGCCGTTCCTGCCGTTTGTGGCATGGTGGTCAATCCTGAACCTGATTGGCTACACGCTGGCCGGTGAGAAAATGCCGTGGCTGGCAATCCACATGGCGCTGCCGATGATCCTG
>JBCCQC010000597.1:0-3532 GCA_039024535.1 Chloroflexota bacterium | reverse complement strand
TCGAGGCATACCGCGACATCATCGAGACCGACTCCGAACTGACACCCCTCGGCGAACCCACACGTATCCAGATCAACAACCGCATCATCGGCGCTACCCTCGCTGCTGTTGGCAATAGCGAGGGCATACGCATCGGCACGCTCATTGTCCTCCGAGACATCACCGTAGAAGCACTGGGCGACCGCCTCAAAGACCAGTTCGTAACAGCGATTTCCCACGAACTGCGCACACCGATGAACGCACTCAAAATGTCCAGCGAGGTGCTGATAGGCGCCGATGCAGATGCCCCCCCGAACCGCCGTATGCTGGAGATGATCGGGCGCAACGTGGATGTACTGGATCGTATGATTGTGGAACTGCTGGACATTTCCGAGATGACGGCAGGCACCTTTCAAATTCGGCAGAATGAGGTGGATATAGAAGCGCTTGCATGGAACGTAATTAGCGGAATGATGCCGGAAATCAAAAAAGCCCGCCTTGATGTATCGGTGATGGCGCGGAACCTCGGCAACCTGCGGGTTGTAGGGGACGAACAGCGGTTGCGCTGGGCGCTGGGGCACCTGCTACAGAACAGCATCCGCTACACAGAGTCCGGAAATATTATCATCGGCCTCAGCCGCAACAACGACGACCAGATCACTATTCAGGTCATCGACACGGGAGTAGGCATTTCTGAAAAAGACCTGCCCCACATCTTCGAGCGGTTTTACCGGGGGGAACCCCGCACAAAGTCCGGTCGCCTGCTGGATCCGCGCGGGCTGGGGCAGGGGCTGTTCGTAGCACGCACCGTCGCAGAAGCCCACAACGGACAGTTAAATGTTCTCAGCAATGTGGGCAAAGGCAGCGTCTTCACGATGGTTCTACCTGTTGAACCGACACTACAGGCGGCGTAAACTTGTATATGGACGTTGCAAACAGGTACAATCAACGTCCATATTGATCAATAGCCTCCCGGAGCATCTGCGGCGTGTCAGCAATTGGAGCATTTACGTTTGTCCTACACAGCCACCTACCCTATGCTCGTATGGCCGGGCGCTGGCCGCATGGCGAAGAGTGGGTGCATGAAGCCGCAACAGAAACCTACATCCCGCTGCTCAAAATGCTATTCGATCTCAAGGAAGAAGGGGTCAACTTTCGGCTCACACTGGGTATGACCCCCACCCTTGCCGAACAGCTTTCTGACCCGCTGGTACTGAAAAACCTGAACCATTACCTCGATAGCAAGATCGAGGCGGCACAACGAGACATCAAACACTTCGAACACCACGAACGAGACGCCATCCACCTGCAAAACCTGGCCCGCTGGTATGTTGCACAATTCACAGACGTTCGAGACACACTGAATAACCGTTTCGGTGGGGATATTATTGGCCGGTTCAAAGAACTACAGCAGGCCGGGTATCTTGAATTGTTCGCCAGTGCCGCCACCCACGCCTACCTGCCGCTGCTGGCCCAGGACAGCGCCGTTAACGGGCAGATAAAAGCCGGCATTGCCAGCTACAAGCGCATTTTTGGCGTGCAGCCGCGTTCCTTCTGGCTGCCAGAGTGCGGCTATCGACCGGCAGTAGTAGATGATATGCAGCAGCGCCCCGGCCTTGAGCGGTTCCTGATGGAAAATGGCATTGAACTGTTCTTCTCAGAAACACACACGATTACCGGCGGCAAGCCAGTGGGCGTCGCTACCGGGGATGTCATTGGCCCGACCGGAGCCGTAAAACGCCGCTATGTCATCCCGAAAGAAGCCACAACACCACAGCGGCTTGCCACCACCCATTTGCCCTACTACGTCAGTGACAGTCTACTGGGGCGCGGCGCACAGGAACACTCCGGCGTAGCTGTCATCGGGCGCAACAACAACAGCGGCCAGCAGGTGTGGAGTGCAGACTGGGGCTATCCCGGCGATTTCGACTATCTGGAGTTCTATAAAAAGTCCGGCACCAGTGGCCTGCAATACTGGCGTGTAACCGGCGACGACGTTCAACTGGATCGCAAAGACGTATACCACCCGGACTGGGCGCGTTATAAAGTTGACCAGCACGCAGAGCATTTCGCCCATCTGGTGGGGGATTTGCTGCGCGAGTTCCACAAAGAAACCGGCGAATATGGCATTGTTTCTTCGAACTATGACACGGAACTTTTCGGTCACTGGTGGTTTGAGGGCGTGGACTGGCTGGGCAAGGTATTGCGCCACCTTGCAGCTAACCCGGAGATTGAAATGACCACCGCCAGCGACTACGTGAAAGCCCATCCACCACAGGCCGTGCTGCACCTGCCAGAGGGATCCTGGGGGGCAGGGGGAACACACTTTACATGGGATAACGCCGAAACCCACTGGATGTGGACGCCGATTGGCGAAGCTGAACGGCGAATGGAAGTGCTGGTGGCAAACTTCCAGCAGCCCACGCCAGACGAAGAATTTGCTCTGAACCAGGCCGCCCGTGAACTGCTGCTGCTGCAAAGCTCTGACTGGCAATCGCTCATTACCACCGGGCAGGCCAAAGAATACGCCATCCAGCGGTTTACCCAGCACATGGATCGGTTTAACCAGCTTGCCGACGGCCTCGATGCTGGACAACCCGATATGGCACTGGCAAAAGACCTGTGGGAAAAAGACAAAGTATTTCCAGATCTGGACTATCGCTGGTTTAAAGCCCGCTGATTGGCCTGCAATCCAACTTATTCATTTCATTCATACCGACGCACACAGAAAGTAGCAACCTCCACATGAATATTCTCTTTGTAACGGCAGAGGCCTCTCCATTTGCGAAGGTTGGTGGGCTTGGAGACGTGATTGCAGCCGGGTCTTTGCCAACCGCACTGCGCCACATCGGGCCAGATGCTCGTGTGGTCATGCCACTTTATGGGACGATCAACTACTCAAAATACGACCTTAAACCGCATTTTAGCTTTACACTGCCCCGCCGCAATGGTGATGCCACGATCCAGATTCACCACACAGTATGGCAGGACGTACCGTTTTACTTCATCGAAAGCAGGCCGTTCTTCGGGGAGGAGCACACAGTTTATACGGGCTGGGAGTGGGACATGGCCCGGTTCGTGTTCTTCTGTCAGGCGGCGATGGCCGTCGCATGGGAGTTGAAGGTGCGCGAAGAATGGTTCCCGGATATTTTCCACGTCAACGACTGGCACACCGGTCTGATTCCGTTCTTCCTCAAACTGAGCGCCAATGAACCGTTCTGGAAAGACGCTCGCAGCATGATCTCGCTGCACAACGTCGCCTACCAGGGCGAGTACGCCAGTGGCTTCGTATATCCGCTGGGCATTCCAGATCGCACCCACCCCGCACTAAAACGCCTCGGCCTGAGCGACAACCTGCTGGCAACCGGCATCGCCTACTCAGACTATGTCACCACGGTAAGCCCCCGCTACGCCGACGAAATCCAGTACCCCTACATGGGCTATGGCCTTGATGAACTCATCCACTACCGGGCACAGGAAGGGCGGTTATACGGCATCCTCAACGGCATTGACGTGGAACAATTCAACCCTGCAACCGATAAAAACCTTGCAG
>JBCCQC010000596.1:0-3534 GCA_039024535.1 Chloroflexota bacterium | reverse complement strand
GGAAGTTGACCGGTACAGCACCGGGAATAATAATCTGCTGACCAGCGTAAATGCGCGTGGGATCAAGAATATCGTTAGCCGAAGCCAGCTCACTGACCTCAGCACCATAGGAGAGCGCAATTTGAAACAGCGTTTCTCCCGGCAGAATGGTATGTAGCACATAATCACCGGATAAAGTGGAAACATCTGGCGGTGTGTTAACCTCTGCGGATGAAATCTCCGGGTCAGATTCTGGCGCATCCAGCGGCGTCGCAGGAACAGACACCCCGGCAGCCTCACGTGGTACGAGTAAGCGCTGCCCCACCTGTATACTCGCCGGGTCGTCAATGCCATTGAGCGTTGCCAGTGCCTCAGTCGTCAGGCCATAGCCCAGCGCGATACGAAACAGATTCTCGCCGCGCTGAACAACATGAATGGTATAGTCTTCAGGCTGCTCCTGAGCCATCAGCGGCGTCGTACAGAATAGAAGCGCACAAATCAATAGCACAACCCGGCGCATCACGAACTGGCAACCTCGTCAAACTGAATCACATCACCAATCTCAACGCGCTCCAGAAGATCGGTGTTCGCTTCAATAAAGTACTGTGCTGGCTTTTGAGGCGCGTAGTATAGACGCCACGGTTTTGCCAGCTTTTTATCCACCACAGTCCCACCAGCATCCAGCCAGATAACCGCAATACTGAAAAACACATTCATCATGTGAATGGATGTGTTCACCACACTCTCGTTACCATACACGAACAACACCCCCTCATCAGCAGGCAGGCTGGCCCGCCACTGAAGACCCTTAAAATGACACCATGAGTCCGCGCACCACCGGGCACGCGGAAGTATCACTGTGCCATCACTGGCCTTCTTTAAAACGCGGTATTCAATGCTCATGGGATGATAAGCTGCTGACCGGTAAAGATGCGATTGGCGTTGACAATACCATTGGCGCGAATGAGATCAGAAACAGGCACACCGAACAGCACAGATACCCGGAAGAGGCTATCACCGGGCTGCACGACATATACAGTCTGCGCGGGCGGTAAAGCCGGAACAGGTGTTTGAACAGAAATCACTGTTGCCGTGGGCAATGGCGCTGTGGTCGGGATAACCTGCCCGCTGGTAGGCGGAACAGACAGCACCTGCCCGGAGAAAATCTGGTTCGGATTCACAATACCGTTAAGCTGCGCAACAGCCGCGACTGTCGTACTGAAACGACGAGAAATACTGGAAAGTGTATCGCCAGGGGCAACTGTGTAGCGAGTAATTGCACCACCGGTGCCGACAGATGGCGTTGCTGTGATGACAACCACTGCGGGGGTAGTCGTGCTTGTGGCGCCCGGTGTTCCCTGGTCAGCAGGCACGGGGATAATAAGTGTATCGCCAACAAAGATCAGGAAACTGGCATCCAGGCCATTGGCCTGCTGAATAGCAGCGACCGTGCTACTAAAGCGTGTCGCGAGCCGCCCTACTGTATCACCACGCTGCACAACGTAGGAAATCGTGTTCGGGAATTCATCGGTAATCGGCGGAACCGACGTGGAGGTCGGGGGCGGGGTGGCTGTATCTGATTGCGGTGTTGCGGTGCTAACCTGCTCTGGCGTGGGGCTGGCGATACCACCAGATGGCGTTTGTGAAGGTACCGGCGTGCTGGACGGAACCTGTGCGACAACTGTCCCCTCTGCTTCTGTAGCAGTAGCTGTTGCCGTCGCTGAGGGTACTGCGGTATCGGGTGGTGTTTCCGTATCCGGTACACCACTGTCAGATTCTATCGTGAGGAAAGCATCATCAACGAAAACGCGCGTTTGTACAGCAAAGCCAACCCGTGAGCGCACCCATACAGATATTGTGGTAGACTCTGCCGGGGCAGAGATCGTGTACAGGTTGTAAGCATCATACTGTTCACTTGCCTGTGACCAGAGAATGTTATCACTGGTGCCGTCCGTCCCACCTGTCGGATCAATCCCCACATCAACAAGAACATCACCGTCATTCTGGCTGATGTCTTCATCGTTCAGGCTGGATGACCAGACATAAATGTAAGCTCCGAAGGTCACGACACTATCAACGGGTACATTCGGGACAACCTGAAAGACGCCGCCATTGTGCGTGGCATAGAAGGATTCGTAACGCTGTGCATTATTCCCGTTGCGAATTCGATCAGCACGAACTGTTTCATAATACTCTGGCTGGGTATTTTGAAAATCAGGTTCATCGGCACTTCGCTGTACATGCCATGCATCCCAACCGTTAGCAACAGCCCTTGCAGGGTCTCCACCCTCATCGGTAAATGGAGACTCGAAACCGGGATTAACCAGCCGATTCTGTGACTGGGCGGATAACTGGTTTGTGGTAACAGCCAGTACGCCTGTCAATGTGATGCAAAAGATCGCAACCATGCGAATACTAAACTTCATATCAAAACTCCCTTGCGGATCGCTGCCAACCAGTGAATTCCTAACAGCGTACTGGGGAAGTCTACCACAATCGATTTACCCGGCACAAATTATTGTGTCTGTCAACATTTTGTTGCTGCCCGACTCACTGGTATTGGGTGGTAAAATGTTGACAGACGCACGATTAGCAAAAGACATGTTATGGACAGTACGTGCGTCTGTATAATGACTACACGAAGCAAAGAGGTTATGGAACTCTACGAATACCAGATCAAAAACTATCTAGAAGATGCAGACGTTAACGTGCCGCAGCGGTACATCATCACATCCGCAGATTCCGTCAGGCAGGCAGCCATTGACCTTACCGGTTTAATATTGCTCAAACCCCAGACGCGCGACCGAACTATTGCCACATGGGTAAACACCGACTATGACGACCCTTCGACGGCCATTCAATCTATCTTCGATCACCCATACTTTGCGACTATGCGAAGTATACTGGTAGAAAAACATCATCCGTTTGAGCACCTGCTGCACGTAGAGTTCAGAACAGCTATGACAGTCGGAAAAGTGGCGTTAAAAGTTGCACGCTATCAGGATCACAATAGCACACACAGCACAGAATACATCAACCCATTCATCGGCCTGCGTGCGTACCAGGCCCGTAAACTTGCCAGCAATGTTGAGCTACCCGAACACTACGGGGCAGGCTTTACCCGAACGTTGCAGCAGTTATTTCAGTTTTATGTTGAACATGATGCAGAACGGATGACAATCAGCCCACTGGGGATCACGCACCAGGGCATATTCACTGTACAGAACGTCAGTATGCGCATTGACGCCAGTGCCATGTATCGGCAGAAGAAATTCATGATGTTGCAACTGCTGGAAAATCCCGGCACACCCACTGCAATTGCCCGCAAATTTGACATTGCGCTGGTCGGTCTTAACGGCACACTCAGTTGCATTGCCAATGGATCGGGGCTTTCAATGGCGATGCTGGATACTATCGAAAAACAGGGGTTTTCGACCGGGGCCGTCTACGATATTGGTAGCCTTGCCACGATGGACAAACTGCTTAAAGCCGTGGACATTGCTGTACAGCACAGCCAACAAATCGTTATCTCGATGTTCGGGCATGTTATCCCGT
>JBCCQC010000595.1:0-3543 GCA_039024535.1 Chloroflexota bacterium | reverse complement strand
GCACAAAATTGACACACTTGAATTAACTATATAATGCGTTAGCAAAAAATGAGTTACCGATCAGTAGATAAAGTTAATACACAGCCATAGTAAATCTGCGTGGTAGCATAGCATAATCAGGTCTGGAGATGATATTACTATGACAGAAACAGACAACTTTGAGAAAGTCGAGGTCGCATCGGTGGCGGAACTGCGCACATGGCTGGAGGCCAACCACGAACAGGACGACAGCGTGTGGCTGGTGACGTACAAAAAGCACATGGGCGAGAAATACGTCTCTACACAGCAAATCCTGGATGAGGTGCTGTGCTTCGGGTGGATTGACGGCATCCGGCGCAAACTGGACGATGACCGCACCATGCAGCTTATCGCGCCGCGTAAAACGCAGCACTGGGCCAGAAGCTACAAAGACCGCGTGGCAAAGCTGGAAGCCGAAGGCCGTATGCACCCGGCGGGCCTGCGAGTTATCGAAGAATCGAAGCAAAACGGGCTGTGGAACTTTATGGATGACGTGGACGCGCTCATCATCCCGGAAGACCTTGCAGCCACGCTAACGGCCCACCCACCTGCTATGGAGAACTTCGAAAATGCTGCGCCTTCGTACCGGCGCAACGTGCTCCGCTGGATCAAGCTGGCAAAAACTGAAAAGACCCGCATAAAGCGACTGGAAAAAACGGCTGATTTCGCGGCACGGGACGAGAAAATCCCGCAGATGTAGCACACATCAGGCCAGCATGAACTCCCGGTGCAGGCGATAGTGTGTTTCGTCGTCCTCGCGCACCAGCAGGCAAATGCTCTGCACGCGCTCCGGTTGTGCCGGGAACAAACCTGCCAGCGCAGCACGCAGTGCAGCACGTTGTGTTCCGTCGTAAGACATCATCAGCGTAAAATGCGGATCCCAGCCGTCAAACACATAGGGCGAATGATATTTCTCGATGCGGCGGGCCAGAACAGGATCACCCTGTGCGCGTTCCCGCGTGATATTTGACCCGGTGCCCAGCGGATTCACACGTGCAACCAGCAGCGTGTGGAGCATCAGCAGCGCTGCATTCGGGCGGTAGTGCAGCATCACAGCTTCGTCGTGCCAGAAGGGGATAAACTCGTCGGCGGGCGTCAGTTCAAAGACGGTACTCGCTGAAAAACTACCACAGGCATGCGCCATTTCTGCTTCTATCTGGTCAAGGTTCGTTCCATCAAAATACAGGGAATACCCGGTTGTGATGTGAAAGCCATAGGTCTGTGGGCGTGCCACCCATGCTTTGTCGAACTCTGGCAGTGCCGCCCGTGTCGCGTTTTCTGCTGGCAGGAGTGCCCCGGCACGTACATCGTAGCCAATAACTTCTGACCCTCGTCGGTAGAGGTCACTGTTTGCTGGCGGCACGTAGTACACTGCGAATTTCGGCATCACGCCCCCCTCGCGCTGGTAGTCAACATATTCAGCATCTTTCCACAGAAAGGCCGTGTTTACAATTCCGTGCGCTGCCTGCGGGCAATGTGCAACAAAAAGTGCTGGCGCGGCTGTCGTCACCATCTATGAGAGCGTGTATCACCATGCACACATACTGGCTGCCCCTCATAGGCTACGGAAAAGCCTGCCCGATGAGCGCCTTAACCGCGTCTGCATCAGCAACCGTCACCACGCCGTCAAGGTTCACATCAGCAGTGAGGTCTGTCGTAGACAGACGGTTAACCACATACACCACGTCGGATGGGGTGATGAACCCGTCATCGTTTACGTCTGGCGTTCCCCCCGGTGGATCAGCAAGATCAAGCCCTACGATAACCGGATCATGGTCAGAGGTGCGATACTGGTCAACCACATACCATGCGGAGGGATTAAAGCTCTCGTCGTAGTCAAGTGCATCTGGCTCATCGGCGTTGATGTGGTAGTCCGTGGCACTCACAACCTGGCCGGTCATCGTGGCACTGGCAAGCACATAGTCCAGTGTGCCCCAGCGTCCATCAAACACAAAGCCGTAGGCACCATTCCCGCTGGAGGCCAGTATCTCGTCGGTATAACCCGCGTTGACGATTGTCTGAATCGGATCTTCCTGCGCATAGGCGTTCAGGTCGCCGAGAATCAGATAGTCAGCATCATTGATACCCGTTGGATCACTGGAAAGCACGGTGTTGACGAGGTAACTTGCTGCACCGTTGCGCGTGTCATTCCAGTAGCCCTGCCCATCACCCTGGTCACAATCCGGGTTGGCCGACGGGTTATTCTGACAGGTCGGGTCATCATCCAGGCCACTATCGCCCTTAGACTTGAAGTGGTTCACAATCACTGTGAACTGCGCCCCGAGGTCATTATTGCTGGAATCGGACACGATGAAGCTCTGGATGAGTGCTGCGCGGTTCTTGCCACCGCCGCTGTTATTTGGATCGATAAACGCCGCTTCGTCAACTTCAACCGTGGTGCCGATTGGCGTCACGACAGCAGGCTTATAGATGATTGCTACGGCAATCGCGTCTGTGCCGACAAAACCGGTATTGATGATCTCGTAGGTACCCGCGCCAACCACACTATTGAGCGAATCTGTGAGAGACTGTAGCACTGCGCTGTTTTCACTATTTTCGATTTCGATCAGACCGAAGATGTCCGCGTCAATCTCCGCAAGGGCCTGAACCAGCTTGTCTGTCTGGCGGGTTAGTTCGCTGGCGGTGTTTGCACCACGGCAATCCTGCTGGTTCCCTGCCGGGCCACACTTCGGGGTATTGTCGTCAAGCGTGGTGAAGTAATTGAGCACGTTAAAGCTGGCAACAGTGATATTGCCACCAGAAGCTGCTGGACTGGTGGGGCGGGTGTTGGTGTTCGTGAACGTCGGGACGGCTGAAGACCCGCCCGGACGGGCAATCGGCGCATCGGCAGATGGGTCATATACATGGATGCGATACTCGCTGAATGAGTAGTTGAGCACCCCGAAGACATTTGAAACCGTGTCCCCACCCCTGAAGCCGTTGGTCGCATTCACGCCAGATGCTGTGAGGAAGTTTTGCGGATATGGCTTGGGGTTCGTGTTCTGAGAATTGCTGCCATCGTCAAGGAAAACGCTGTAGGTACCAAAGGCACGCTCTGCGGCGGCAAAAGCAGTTGCATCCGGTGCGTTCTGTTGCGTGAACTGAATCTTGCGGGTATCGCCGCTGCCATCGTTCCAGATGCGCATTTCAGTAAAGCGGTCGTAGTTAAAGAACTCCGCCACGTACATGTTGCTGGTGAGCTGCACCAGCATACCCTCGTAGGCTTCCAACGGCGGGGCATCTGTGTCGCTGGCCGGGACGGAAAACGCGGTAACATCGACCTGTGCGGCGCTGACCATGTTGAGGTTGTCTCCGGCGTTGTCAATCGTAATGGCAAGTGCGGTGCTGCCATCTTCAAGCTGCGTCATACCGAAACTTTCGTCCACTGTACCCGTAACGGTGACAATACTGCCAGCCGTGGGGGACGGAGAGCAGGTGCCATCACAGAAGACGAAAATACCCTCAGAAGTCAGCGGATCATTGTCAATATCGGTGTTTTCCTCCTGAACGAAGAACCCTTCCAGT
>JBCCQC010000594.1:0-3544 GCA_039024535.1 Chloroflexota bacterium | reverse complement strand
CCTGCTTTGACCTGTAGGGACACGCTTCTGCGTGTCCGCACCACCTGTGCCCTGACTGCTTGCTGCCACTCTCCCCTCCACTGAAAGGAACCCCATGCAGCCTAACGAAACCGAAAGGGGCCGTTTCTATTATGGCTGGTACATTGCGATGGCACTGGCCCTGACCGAAACGGTGTCTTACGGCATCATGCTCTATGCCTTTACAGTGTACATTCTGCCAATGGAAGCCGAACTTGGCTGGTCACGGGCGCAGATTACCGGGGCGATTTCTTTGAAGCTACTGGTCGCCGGGGCAATGGCATTCCCGGTGGGCTGGTGGGTAGATCGTCACGGCGCACGGCTATTGATGACAGTGGGGTCTATCGGGGCAACGGCCCTTGTCATCGCATGGTCACAGGGAGACACCCTGTGGATGTTCTATCTAATCTTCGCCGGGATGGGTGTGTGTTCCGCGATGGTACATTATGAGCCAGCTTTCGCAGTGGTGGCAACGTGGTTCATCCACCGCCGAACGGCTGCAATGGCAATCATCACGTTTGCAGCGGGCCTTGCCAGCACCATCTTTATTCCACTGGCAGACGCCCTGTTGAACCTGATGGGGTGGCGCAATGCGGTACTGGTGCTGGGGATTACACTGGGGATATTAACCATCCTGCCACATGCAATAGTACTGCGCCGCCGCCCGTCCGATATAGGTTTGCTGCCAGATGGCGGCACCCTGAGTGACCAGAAAACCGGGGTCGTGCAGCGTGGTGTCTCATTGCGTGCCGCGCTGCACAGCCGCTACTTCTGGATGCTGACGCTGGCATTCACACTGGCCGGGTTTGCGGCAGCGGGAGTACGGCAGCACTTTATCCCGCTGCTGGTAGACAGAGGCATGGGCGCCAGTGCTGCTGCGTTCGCCAGTGGATCAATTGGCATCATGCAGGTAGTCGGGCGTGTGGTGTTCGCACCGCTGGACATGCGCTTCCCGGCGCGGGCGATGGCAGCCGGGGTATTTGCCTTACAGATTGTGGCGCTGGGTATCCTGCTATCTGGCGCGTCCCTGATAATCGTGGGAGTGTTTGTGGTGGCATTCGGCACATCCGTCGGGGCGATGACGCTGGCACGCCCGTCTATCATCGCGGAACGGTTCGGCTCTGCCAGCTATGGGCAAATTTCCAGCGTAATGGCGATATTCCTCACACTGGGCGCAACAGCAGCACCCGTCGTGACCGGACTGCTCTACGATTTGAACGGAAACTACACGCTGGCGCTGTGGATGGCATCTGGATTTGCGGCGAGTGCAACTGCTGTGATGATTTTCTCACGCCCGGATGCACACCCGGCATCCACAATCATCACGGTTCCAGAAGCAAACTGACGTTACAAAATTCTCCAATCCTGATTCGGTTCCCCTTTAATTGCGTCCCACACGCGCTATAATGTGAGTGCTGGATGAGTGTGAAATGTACAGTTTACACAGCATATACAGCACAAAAATAGCGTTTATCACAATAAATAAGGAAAGCATATATAATGAAAACTCGTGTAATGGTATTTGTATTGCTGGCCGCGCTTATGGCTGGTATCGTCCCCGTAGCCGCACAGGACGGCCCCGTCATCACCATCTGGGCCGATGACACCCGCGCCGACCCCCTCCGCGAAATTGGCGCACAGTTCGAAGAAGAAAACGGCATCGCCATCGAAGTTCTCGAACTCCCGTTTGACGAAATCCGCGAGCAGTTCACCACCGCCGCCCCCAACGGCGAAGGCGCAGACATTATTGTAGGTGCGAACGACTGGCTGGGCGAACTGACCGTGAACGGCCTGCTGGAGCCAGTTGACCTCAGCGACGGCGCAGAGAGCTTCCTGCCTGCTGCACTCGATGCGTTCTCCATCGACGGCACGCTGTACGGCGTCCCCTATGCTGTGGAAAACGTCGCATTCTTCCGCAACCCGGAACTGGTACCGGACGCCCCCGCCACATGGGATGAAGTCCGCGCTATCTCCGAGGAACTGGTAAGCAGCGGCGATGTACAATTCGGCTACATCATCCAGGAAAACGACCCGTATCACTTCTACGGCATTCAGTCCGCGTTTGGCGGCTACATCTTCGGCATCAACGACGACGGCTCCTATGACGTAAATGACATCGGTGTGGGCAGCACAGGCTCCATCGAAGCACTGACGTGGCTGGAAGCCCACGCACAGGCCGAACTCATGCCTGCTGGCCTCGAATATGACAGTATGCACTCTCTGTTTGAAAGTGGCGACGCTGCCATGATGATTACCGGCCCGTGGGCACTGGAGCGCATTCAGGAATCTGGCGTGAGCTATGAAATCAGCGCCATCCCCGGCACCGCAGAGGGTGAAAACGGTGCGCCGTTCATCGGTGTCCAGGGCTTTATGGTCAGCAGCTTCTCAGAAAACACCGCACTGGCCTCCCTGTTCCTGACGAACTACGTCGCTACGGATGAAGTTATGGGCGCAATTTTCGCCGCAGGCAGCCGCCCCGCCGCTTACCTCTCGGTACGCGACGGCGTAGAAGACGTTGACCTGCTGGCATTCGGTGAAGCCGGTGCCAACGGCCAGCCAATCCCGTCCATCCCGCAGATGGGGTCTGTATGGACGCCGTGGGGCAACGCAATTGAACTCGTGGTACAGGGCCAGGCAGAAGCCGCCACCGCCTTCGAGGACGCCGCCGCCCAGATTGAAACTGCGGTCATGGAATAAACGCCTCAGCATCCACCCGGATGCTACATAGCCTGTGGGGTGCCTGCCGGGGTGCCCCACAACCCGCCATGTAAACCGCTTCGGGTGGGGTTGGCGTCACACTATTATGGCACAGAATACCATGACCACAGCCGGGGCCGTTGCGCCACCGGCTCGTTCTGCTTCTACCGGGGGGCTACTGCTGCGCATTGTGTCGCTGGCCCTGCTTGACGCGTTTACCATCTGGTTTTGCTATCGGCTCATCGTCGATGGCAATATTTTCCTCGCGCTCACCGTTGCGGTGATTACGCTGCTCATCAACTACTTTTTCATGGGGCCACAGTCTGCTTACCCCTATCGCTGGTTTACACCCGGCCTCGCACTCATGATTCTGCTCGTACTGTACCCCACCGGGTTTACGCTCTACATCGCCTTCACCAACTACGGCACCGGCAACATTCTCACGCAGCCGCAGGCCATCCGGCAGATAGAGCGGCAAACCTACGCCGCCGATGATGCACCCACCTATGCATGGACGGCCTACCAGAACGAAAGCGCAAACGTGCTGCTGTGGCTGGAAGCCGAAAACGGCGATATTTTCCTCACGCGCCCGGATGAGCCGTTTGTGCCGCTGGCCGAGAGTGAATTTAACGTGGAAGGCACCGATGCCCCGGATACACTCGGCGACTTTACGCAGGTGTCGCCATTTATCGCGGCTACAAACCCGGCCATTGTCGGCGGGACGTTCGGCGTGGGTACAGAAGCCGTCCAGATACCAGCAAACGGCGGTGACGCACTCGCCCTCCAGCCGCTCTATACCTACGACGCAGAAAACAACACCGTCACCAGT
>JBCCQC010000593.1:0-3548 GCA_039024535.1 Chloroflexota bacterium | reverse complement strand
CTGCCGCACTTCAGCGTGAACCGAGTGGTTGATGACTTCTTCCACCGTTTTTAGCTCGTCTTCTGCCAGTGTGAAATCGATTCGTTTTCCCATACCCATAGTTTACCCATCTTTTGGATAACTTTCGACTACTGGCTTAGCAGAGCAATCCAAGCTGCTGGCCCTGAATGCCAGCATCGAAGCAGCCCGCGCCGGTGAAGAAGGCCGTGGCTTTGCGGTGGTTGCGATGGAGGTGCGCCAGCTTGCGGAGCAATCGCGCGATGCAACCAGCCGGGTACGGGACATTCTGAGCGAAATTCAGCAGGCGACCAATACGGCTGTGATGGTGACGGAGGAAGGTAACAAGGGTGCAGAAACCGGCATGATCCTGGTAGAGCGGGCGGGTGATGCGATCCGCGAACTGGCGGCCAAACTGGAAGAGGCGGCGGAGTCTGCCAATCAGATTGCGGCCAGCACAAACCAGCAGACGAACGGCATGGAACAGCTTTCTACGGCCATGAACCAGATTAAACAGGCCACCAGCCAGACTGCCGCCAGTACCCGGCAGACCGAACAGAGCGTGCGAAACCTGATTGAGACGGACCAGCGCCTTGAAGACGCCGCCGCCCGCTACCGGGTCAACACGTAGATTGCCAGTCTGTACACCCCCACGTCGCTGCTCATGTTAACGGGCAGCCACTTGAGCCTGTACACAAACACGGTAGATGACACATGGCTGAACTTGACGACAAAATCATGAAGATGCTGCTCCAGACCTTCCGCGCAGAAGGCGCAGAGCATCTCCAGATCATGAACCAGACGCTGTTGCAGGCCGAACGCACGGAAAGCGACACGGAGCAGCGTAACATGCTTGAGGAAGGGTTCCGGGCAGCCCACAGCCTGAAGGGTGCAGCACGGGCTGTCAATATGCTGGAGATTGAGGCACTTACGCATGATGTTGAAAGTATTTTGCAACTGGCCTACAAAGGCCAGCTAGAAATTGACGTTGTGACTGCCGATGCGCTGTATGATGCGTTCGATACGCTCACGTTGCTGGTCTCTGGTGGTGAGGCGGATGCGTCCGGGGTTCAGGCAAAGCTGGCAGGCATCCTGAGCAGTCATTCAGAGGCCGGGGTGAACGGCAATACTGTTGAACAACCCTATACCGATGTGATGCCTGCTGAAACCGAGATAATCCCCAGCACAGGCCAATCCAGTGAAGAAACCATCCGTGTTTCAATCGAAAAGCTGGATGACCTGATGGCGCAGGTGGGTGAACTGCTGGTTGCCAGAATTAACGCCGAACAGCGCCTTGAGGATATGCACCAGATACGCTTGCTGCTGGAACGGTGGCCGCGACTGTGGCGCGAAATACAGATGCTGCTGCCGGGTATTGAGGGTGAGCGCGGTAAACATCTGACGGAGATTCTGCTGGACTATGCTGGCTCTGTACAGGTGGTGAGTAAGCAGTTTGAGCATCTTGACCAGCAGATCAGCCGTGATGCACGCCGACTGGAAATGGTAGCCAACACATTACAGGAACAGGTTCGGCATGTGAGGATGGTACCATTTGCGACGCTGGCACTCATCCTGGAGCGCACAGTACGCGATGCAGCCAGTAGCGGTGGCAAAGACATCACGTTCGAGATTCACGGGAAGCAGATTGAGCTGGATAAGCGTGTGCTGGAAACGCTCAAAGACCCGCTGCTGCACCTGCTGCGGAACGCTGCCTACCACGGCATTGAACTGCCAGATGAGCGCGAACGACTGGGTAAATCTTCACAGGGGAACATCGAAATTACGGTGCAGCAGCGCGGCAACGAAGTACGCATCACGGTTTCTGATGATGGGCAGGGCTTTGACATTGAGCGATTGCAGAGGTTACATGCGGGTAACGATGATTCACTGAACGGCCACAACACCAGTGCAGAAGATCAGGCAATTGAACTGGCGTTTATGCCCGGTGTTTCTACATCCGATGAGGTGAATGCCATTGCGGGGCGTGGGATGGGGCTGGATGTGGTGCGCCAGCATATTGAGGGTATACGTGGGCGCATTCAGGTAGAAACCACGGCGAAAGTCGGCACATCGTTTACCATTACTGCGCCTACGTCACTCGCTATCACACGGGCGTTGCTGGTTGTGCTTGGCCGTGAGCGTTATGTGATACCGCTGTTGTCTGTAGAGAAGATTGTATTCGCAGAGCAGGTTTCTACAGTGGGGGGCAGGCTGCTGCTGACGGTGGACGATGATCGTTTGCCGTTGTATTCGCTCAGCGCGATTCTTGAGCGTGCAGCCAGCGAGCTGCCGCTGGAAGAACAACTGGCACTGGTTATCAGTGTGGGAGCGCGACGGCTGGCGATACTGGTTGATGATGTGCTGACCAAGGTTGAGCTTTCGGTTGTGCCCGTGGGCTACCCGCTGCGTAATGTGCGCAATATTCTGGGTGCGGCCATCATGGGGAATGGTGAGCCGGTGGTGGTGATTAACCCGGCACATGTCATTCAGTCGGCACGCGGTGTTCAATCGCCAGTGGTGGAACGCCCACAGGCAGCAGAGGCGGAAGATACCGGGCCAAAGGCCAGTGTTCTGGTTGTGGATGACTCTATTACGACCCGTACACTGGAAAAAAACATTCTGTTGATGGCTGGCTATGATGTGACGACTGCTACGAACGGACGCGAGGCACTTAAGGCGCTGGGCGAGGGCGACTATGACATTGTAATCAGCGATGTGCAGATGCCCCACATGGACGGCATTGAACTGACGCGAGCCATACGCAGCAACAATGCTTATGCTCACCTGCCGCTGATCCTTGTGACATCGCTGGAAAGCAAGACAGATCGTGAGCGTGGCTTGAATGCCGGTGCAAATGCCTATATTGTGAAGCGTGGGTTTGACCAGGAAGTGTTATTGAAAACCATAGGACAACTCATCTGACATGATAAAAGTGCTCATTGTTGATGATAGCCCTACCGCCCGCACACTCCTGAAGCATATTTTGCAGGGGTCGGAAGGCATTCAAATTGCAGCCGTTGCAGCCAGTGGCGCAGACGCTATCAGCCTGACGCAACAGTACCGGCCCGATGTGATTCTGATGGATGCAATTATGCCGGATATGGATGGCCTTGAGGCCACCCGCCAGATTATGGAGCATCAGCCCACGCCGATTGTTATTATCAGCAGTGCGGCCAGCGACAGCGAGGCGAATCTTGCTTTTCATGCGATCCGCGCCGGGGCGCTAACAGTACTCGGTAAACCCAATGGCCCCGGCCATCCCGATTTTGACGTACAGGCGCGTAAAATCCAGCGCACTCTGCGCTCGATGGCATCCGTTGCTGTAATTCACCATCGCCGCACAGCGCCTCGAACTCCCGATTCAAGGGTGCGCCCCGCACACGCTGACGAATTTCGACCGGAGATTGTGGGCATTGTTGCCTCTACCGGTGGCCCCGGCATCCTCAGCCGAATGCTGGAGGAACTGCCGCCAGATTACCCGCTGCCGATTGTGATTGTGCAGCACATCAGCTAAGACTTTATGCCCTCGCTAATTAAGTGGCTGGGTTCCG
>JBCCQC010000592.1:0-3550 GCA_039024535.1 Chloroflexota bacterium | reverse complement strand
TATCCTCGTTTTTGGATACATTCTACACTTCTTCGAAAACTAAATTGGTCATGCACTACGATGGGTCTGTCTCAATTTGAAATTGAAGATCAAGTCCTCCTTGAGCCAATCTGGGACAGGGTACAAACTATTTTCACAGTATCGGTACATTTACGCTTTATGCTCGATTTCGCTCAATTCATGGAAGGGATTTTCAGATGCTATGACGGGTACATCTCTTTTGAGTATGCCTTATTTGATAGTACCAATATTCGCTCAATCACTGATTATGTTCCGCAACCGCCATTTGAAAACGATTAGATAGAATGTCTGTCAGTTTATTGACATGATACAAGCAGGGTAACCTCACTTGCCAGTGATTCCTGAACCCTCTGCCAGTAGAATCGTATAAAGGACAATCCTGCATAAGAACAAACGGCCACAGCCATACAATTTCCACAGAATGCAGCCGCACACGTTGCAAAACACAACACCGCAGCATTCCTTATGTTGCATTTTGCAACACCTTTACTATTTTTTTGCATTTTTAGCGCTTTCAGTTGCATACTGTAGCCAGAGAAGTTTCCATACTTTTCCAAATATTTTTGTTCACTTAGAAAGAGACCCGTTTATGACCCATCTTTCTTCCCGTCCCCGCCACATCCTCGTGGTCGTTATCATCGTGCTCGGCATGATGATGTCCGTCGGTACCTCCCTCGGCCAGGACGAGCACCCGCTCGCTGGTGAATCCATCGAAATGTCCATTCTCGGCATCGGCGGCTGGCTCCCCAGCAGCCTGGGTGCAGAAATGGCAAACGACCTGTTCGTTGACTACGCCGCAGAGAACTTCGGCTACGAAGTCAGCTTCACCTTTACCGAATCCCCGTTCGAGTCGCTGTTCCAGCGTGCTGCTGCCTCCCTCGCTACCGAGTCCGATGAGTTCAACATCATCATCTCCGATAGCCAGTGGCTTGGCGCCCTCGCCACACCAGGCTGGATTGTTGACATGGACGAGCTGATTGCAGATGGCTTGCCAGATCTGGGCATTGACCCACAGCCCGCGCTCGACCTCGAACTGTACAGCAACGTAGCCCGCCAGACGTACCAGGTCTTCCCGGACGGCTCTGACGAAATCTGGGGTCTGCCGCAGGAAGGTGACGTTCAGGTACTGTTCGTCCGTACAGACATCGTAAACGACCCGGATGAGATGGCCGCCTTCGAAGAAGCCAACGGCTTCAAGATCCCCGAAACCTTCGAAGAGTGGGAAGCCATGACGATGACCGATTTCGAAGTTATCGCAGAGTGGTTTACCCGCCCCGATGAAGACCTGTACGGCATCGCCATGCAGCACAGCGTCGTATACGACTTCTACACCATGCAGCTTTACCCGTTCATGTGGTCACGTGGTGGTGAGCACTGGAATGAAGAAGAGCGCACGATGGTCGGCACGCTGGATACCCAGGTAAACGCCGAGGCCATGGAATGGAACCGCCGGATGCTCAACTACACGCCGCCAGGCGCACTGAGCATGGGTATTGGTGAGAACGTAGACGCCTTCACTCAGGGCACAGTCGCAACGTCCCTCCAGTGGGCAGCCGTTGGCCTTACGATGGTAACTGAAGAAAATGCAGATAGCGTGGCTATCGTACCGCCGCCGGCCTTCGAAGGCCCCGACGGTGAACTGAGCCGTGTATACAGCATGGGCGGCCAGCCGTGGGTACTGAATGCCTTTAACCCGGCAGACAAGATGCGCGTGGCTGTAGACTTCCTCAACTGGTGGTACCTGCCAGAAACCCAGCTTGAGTTCGCCCGCCGTGGTGGTAACCCGGTAACGGCAAACACGATGAATGATCCGTCCTTCGAGGACATCAACCCGTGGAACCGTGCCTACAAGTACATGCTGGAAGATGGCCGCGCCCGTGACTTCTGGCACGAGCCGAACTACTCCGAGATGCTCTCCCTCCAGCAGGAAGAGTTCACCGCATACGCTGCTGGTGAGTACGACAATGCGCTGTCCGTGCTGGAGTTTGTAGCATGTGAGCAGCAGGCGATTCTGTTCGACAATGGCCGTACAGACATCGAGCCGCCGGAAGAGTGTGACGACGCAGAGCCAGAATAAACAACACCCTCTGCACATAACCGTAGGGGCATGGCATACCATGCCCCTACCCGGTGGCACGCCCACCAATCTCCCATTGCATACTTGAAATTTGACAGGTTTGTGGCTTATGCAAGCAAACTCAACAGAGACGACCGGGTTCGGCACGTCTTCTGCCGCCGTAGAAACCAGCGCAACGCGCAGGGCCTGGGCACAGGTGATGCGTGTGCTGGATGATGCCCGTGTGGTACCGGTGCTGCTGGTGGCCCCCGTTCTTATTTTCTTTATCGTGTGGAACGTCATCCCCACGCTGTGGATGATTGGCCTGAGCTTCTATAAACACCAGATCACCAACCCGGCGCTGTTCTCGTTCATCGGCGTGGAAAACTACGTGGACATTTTTACCGACCGGACGGTATGGCGCAGCATGAGCCGCACCTTTATCTGGGTTGCGCTGGGTGTATCTATTCAGACGATCCTTGGTGTTGTACTGGGGTTCCTGTTCTGGGGCAGTAAGGACATGCCCGGTCGCCGCATCGCGCTCACGCTGCTGTTTACACCGATGATTATTACGCCGGTCGCCGCAGGCACATTCTTCCGCCTCATCTACGAACCGACGTTCGGCATCGTGAACTGGTTTACAAAATCGTTCCTCGGTGCAGAAATTCAGTTTTTGCAGGACACGTCAATTGCGTTCTGGTCGGTGCTGTTTGTGGACATCTGGATGTGGACGCCGTTCATGATCCTGATGACGCTGGCCGCACTGGGCAGTGTGCCAAAAGCCGAACTTGAAGCCGCTGAGATTGACCGCCTGCCCTGGATTGACCGCTTCCGCTACATCATTCTGCCAAACGGCAAGTTCATCCTGATGCTGGGTATTCTGCTGCGTACAATTGAGTCATTCAAAACACTTGACCTCGTATACCTGATGGCCGTCCCCGGCAGTAGCACCGAACTGATCGCACTCAGCCTGCGCGAAGAAGCATTTGAGGCACTGGAAGTGGGCTGGTCATCGGCGCTGGCAATTATCCTGCTACTAACGGCGATTGCATTTACATCCATCTACCTCTACATCCTCAACCTGAACAGCCAGCAGAAGGGGGCCGTCCAATGATGCGGATGAAAGGCTGGCGTAAACACGCCTACCATGTGATGCTGTGGGCCATCGCGCTCATTTTCTTCGCGCCCGTGCTGTGGATTGTGCTGGGGGCCTTCAAAACGGCAGATGGCATTCTGGCGATACCGCCGCAGTTTATCTTTACGCCCACACTCGAAAACTTTGTTGACCTGACGCAGCGCCAGAACATTGGCCGTTACTTCCGTAACAGTCTGGTGATGTCTACGGCTTCTGTTGGTATTGCCATTGGCGTTTCGTTCCTGGCAGCCTATGCATTTTCGCGGTTCCGTCCCCCCGGCACCAACTTCATGATGTTCTTGCTGCTGTCGATGCGTATGGTGCCCGCCGTGGCCGTG
>JBCCQC010000591.1:0-3553 GCA_039024535.1 Chloroflexota bacterium | reverse complement strand
CGATGGTGACGACATCATCAACGGTGGAAATGAGTCCTGTGACGGAAAGGACTGTAACAGAGAAACCAGCTCTCAATCAAGTATTGGGGATACTATTAACGGTGGTGATGGTGCTGACACCATCAACGGCGGGAATGAGTCCTGTACAGGACGCCGCTGCAACGGAACCAATGCCGGACCCAATATTGGTGACACCATCAACCAGAACGATGCAGCCAACACGGACGATGGCGATGTCGATACGATTATCGGGGGAACGGAGACGGCTGCTGATGGCAGTGGCAACACAGCGGATACCTGCCAGACCAGTACCGGCGACACCGCCACCGACTGCTAGCCACAACATCGCGTACTCCGCACAGCCCCGGCACACACCGGGGCTATTCACATCCAGCGTTGGGAACCCCGGCAACAATACCGGAGCCGTATGGCATTATCGCCAGTTACACATCAGGGCCACATAGTCGCTGTGGTCGGGGACATTGCCTCTCGAACAGGATTCGGTCATTTTGTCCAGGAAAATGACCTCTTTCTCGTCTATACCCCATATCTTCGTTTTATATCCCTATCATTTAAATTTTTCTTAAAAATTTCTTAATGTAAATAATTTTCATGTGCGTTAGACTACCGCTTTGTTGCTTTATAGCTGAATATGCTAAGATTTGAGGAGTAAAACTAAAGTGAAACGACTTTCTGCAATTTTACTGGTTGTCACCCTGTTCGCGCTCAGCCTGCCATCTGTACTTGCACAGGGCGAACTTGGTTCAGAAGATAATCCGATTCAGGTTTACTTTGTGCCGTCCGCAGAAGCGCAAACTCTCATCGAGGGTGGTGAGGTTCTCGCCGCTGCACTGGAAGAAGCAACGGGTTTGAGCTACGACGTTTCTGTACCGACCAGCTATGCTGCCACTATCGAAGCCATGTGTGCTGCACCGGAAGTTAGCATGGGCTTCATCCCTGCTGCTGGCTACGTCATCGGTAATGACCGCTGCGGTCTCGAAGTCTACGCCGCTGCTGTACGCTTCGGCTGGCCTTTCTACTGGGCGCAGTACATTGTTCGCCGCGATAGCGACATTTACGTGCTCGGCGATCTGGAAGGCCGTAGCTGGGCATATCCAGACAGCGCTTCTACCTCCGGTTTCATCGTACCGTCTGTAGAGCTTCAGTCAGCCGGTATCGAGCCGGGTGAGCAGGTAGAAGCTGGCGGTCACAACCAGGCTGTTCTCGCTGTGTACAACGGTGACGTTGAGTTCGCCACCACTTACTTTAGCCCGCCGCTTACACCGGGGTCTGGTTGGGGTGTAGAAGACCTGCCGGAACCGTATGACCTGACTGTTGATGAGTCATTCGTTACCGATGAGGGGCGCCTGTTTGTTGGTGATACTCGCATCCTGGACGCACGCTCCGCTGTAGCAGAGCAGGCACCAGATGTTGTAGATGAGATCCGCATTGTGGGCATCAGCGCTCCCATCCCGAACGACACCATGAGCTTTGGTGTGGGCTTCCCGGAAGAACTGCGTGCAGAAATCTACGACGCACTGGTAGCATTTTCTGAAACAGACGCATGGGGAGAATCCGCACTGGGTGCAGACGATGGCTATAGCTGGACATCCCTCTCTGAGGTAGACGACAGCGTCTTCGATTCTGTACGTCTTCAGTTCGAAGTCCTTGGTTTGACCGAAGAAGACATCTTCGCTGAGTAAGCGACTGTAAGCTGAACTGGCAGGCAGGGGGTTCCTCTGCCTGTTTTTGGTTGTATGGACAGAGAGAGAACGATTATGCTTGTTGTTGATAACCTGACCAAAATATACCCCAACGGCTTTAAAGCACTGGATGGTGTGAGTTTTGAGGTACCCGATGGACAGTTCGTGGCGCTCATCGGCTTAAGCGGGAGCGGTAAATCTACGCTGCTGCGCTGCATTAACCGCCTGATTGAGCCGACCGAGGGGCAAATCATCTGGAACGGGCAGGACATTACTGCCATTGATGACGAAGAAATTCGCTTTCTGCGTCGCCGCATCGGGATGATTTTCCAGCAGTTTAACCTCGTCAAGCGAAGTCCAGTGCTCACGAATGTGCTGGCAGGGCGTTTGGGCTACACAAACCAGGTATTCTCTCTGTTTAATTTCTTCCCGGAAGCAGAAAAGCAAAAAGCGCTCGCCAACCTGGAGCGCGTGGGCATTGGTAACCAGGCGTACAAACGCGCCAGTGAACTTTCTGGCGGCCAGCAGCAGCGTGTGGCAATTGCGCGGGCGCTGATGCAAGACCCTGAACTCATGCTGGCAGACGAACCCGTTGCCAGCCTTGACCCGGCGACATCGCACAGTGTGATGAAGTACCTTGAACTCTTAAATAAAGAAGATGGGCTATCTATTCTGTGCAGCCTGCACTTTCTCAGCCTCGCACGCACCTATGCAGATCGCGTCATCGCGCTGAAAGATGGCAAACTCGAATTTGATGGGCCGCCATCCGAGATTGATAACGCCCGCTTTAAAGAAATCTATGGTGAAGACGCCGTGGAAGTGGGGATTAACTAGATGACTGAACAGAACACCCCACAGAAACCGTCAGAAACGCGCTCTGCACTCAATCGAATTGTGCTTTTATTCGGCATTATTATCGGCTTTTTCATCTATGCCTATGGTTGGACGGTCACTGAGATTGACCTTGACCGCCCACAGGAAGAACTGCGACAGGAAAATGTCACGATTGCGTTGCGCGAACTGCTTTCGCCGCGCATTTTGCAGCAAGAACGCGAAGTCACCATTTTGAGTGCGGCGTTCCTGATGGACTGCGACAGCGGTGACTCGCCGGAAATACCATCGGCAGATAGTGGTGAACCCGTCGTCATTCTGGGCACCACCTGCGCCGACACAGGAGACGAAATCACTGTACAGGTCGTCGGCGGGCAACCCAACGCAGACGCACGCATCCGATGGATGCCGCCGGGGGCCGAAGACGATGAAGAAGTGCGACCACGCCCCCGTGAGATACTGGAAACTGGACGCGAAGAACTTGTGTTGAACGGCAGAGGTGGATTTACTGGAACCATCGAAGTGCCACGCATTCGCGGCGGTGATGGGGAAATCCACGAGGTACAGGTACAGGTAGCGGTTCCAGCGGGGCCCATTCTGCTGAGTGAAACGGCACTCCTCGTTATTGACCGTATGGCGCAAACCATATTTATGGCGCTGGTAGCAACGACAATTGCAATTCCGATTGCTGCTGTTATCAGTTTTTTCGCCGCACGCAACCTGATGCAGCGCATTCGCCTGTCACTGGGGAGTATGCTGCTGGCGTTTATCACGCTGGCGGTTGGGCTTGTACTTGGCGACCGGCTGTTGAAACCGCTGGGGCAACTGGGGTTTGAAATCGGGCGGGGGGCTGTTGGCGCTGATGCCGGGGCGCTGGTTGCGTTCAGCGTTCCGATTGCAGTCGTTTTAGCTGGCATGTTAACCCAGCGGCAGATTAAACCGCCGCGGAAAAATAAAAAAAAGGAAAAATAGTTAATAAAGCGCACGGTATCGTAAGTGGTTTTGGGACTGGTTACTGT
>JBCCQC010000590.1:0-3558 GCA_039024535.1 Chloroflexota bacterium | reverse complement strand
TTGTTGTGCGCGATGTTACCAGCGGCCAGTTAAGTATGATTACCGAAAAGCAGGTGTTTATCCCCGGCCCTGACCAGGACATCGTGGGGGTGAACCACCTGATCCAGCTTGAGGATCATGAAACGGTTGTGGTGAAAGAGCGTGACGGCAGCTATACGTTCCGACATGGTACAGACGACATCCGCGCCTTCTTCCTGGAGCCATACACCGAACTGGTCGAGTTCTGGTGGTCTTCCGGGCTATATAAAGACGCCCGCAGCCTCAATGTTAAAAGCCTTGATAGCCGCCCCAAGTTCATGTGGTATGAGTTTGAGGTGCGCACGAAGGACAACGTGGAGCTATGCCTGGGTATTACGTTCTTCTGGCAAATCGAAGACGTGGAGAAGATGATCCACACGACGGACGACACCACCGGGGATGTGTGTTCCCACGCCCGCAGCAGCATTATTCAGGCGGTCTCCCGCGTGACGCTGGAGGACTTCCTGGCAGAGTTCAACGCGACGGTGGCCGGGGCCGTCATCGGCACAGAAGACCCGTTCTACGATGATCGTGGCGTGGTGCTGCACGCGGTAGAAGTGCGCTCTATCGCCTGTAAAGACCCCGGCACGCAGCAGATTCTCAACGAAATTATCCGCGAAACGACCGACCGACTGAATCGGCTCCAGAAGCAGGAAAGCGAGAACGAGGTGCGTTTGCGCCGGATTGCCGGTGAAATTGAGGCGGAGCAAACGCGCGGTGATTTGCTGGAACTGCAACGGCAGCACCAGCGGACGGAGGCGCTGGCTGTGGGTGAGGCGGAAAGTGAGCGTGTGCGGGCGTTCTTCGATGGGCTGGGCGAGATGCCGCTGGAAAATAAGGTGGCGATTTACAACACACTCCGTAAGAACGACGCGCTTGAGGTGCTGAGCGAGGGCCACGCCCGGTTGTACTTCACCCCGGCAGATGTGAACCTGAGCATTGAATCTGATTGATAATCCAACTGGCTGGCTGTAGAGGCGACGCTGCGCCTCTACCGGGGTTATGTGGCTTTGTTCAGATAGTCCTTCACAAACTCCAGATAGTTGTTCCCGCTCTGGCCGTGGAGTTTCATCATTTGCTCCACGGACTTTTGAATGCGCTTGAGGCATAGCACGCCTTCTTCCAGCGTTACCATGCGGAAGTTTTCCGTCAGGCCGTTGCCGCTCATGTGCGCTTCCAGTGCCGCTTTGACTGAATCGTACAGGGTTTTTTCCTGCACATTCAGCTTGATGGACGGCGGCTTTTTCTCTTTGAGTGCGGCGTTATAGTAGCGCACAAGGCTGTTGATTGCTTTTTCGACGTGACGGTCTTTTGACTCCGGGGCGGCGGCATAGGCCCGTACAATCCCGGACTCTATCGAGCGCAGTACATCGAAATATTCCTGTTCAAATGACATGGGATTTCCTCAATGAATGTGGGGGCGAGGCATGACCTGCGCCCCTACAGGTGCTATTCTTCGGTGAGCGGTTCCGGGGCGGGCTTCGGTTTGGGCGGCAGCACCACGCCCACACGCGGGTCTTCGATAGTCGTGTTGTTGTGGTTACTCATGGCAATTTCAATGCCGCTGACCAGCCACGTTTCGATGGCGTCGGCGGCACGGTCGGCCATGTGGTCGGCGTCAATTTTGTCGTCGCCCTCGAACTTGCGCAGTACCCACGCACGAGCCGGCATCCGTCCCGGCGGACGGTCTATGCCCAGTCGCAGCCGGTCGATTTCTTCTGTGCCCAGCCGGTTGATAATATCTTTCATTCCCTTCTGCCCACCGGCACTGCCCTTTGCCCGCAGCCGCAGCGATCCGAAATCTACGTCCATGTCATCGTAGACGACCAGAAGACGCGACGGATCGACCCTGTAGAAGCCCGCCAGCGGCTGCACGGCCTGCCCACTCAGGTTCATGTAGGTTTGCGGCTTCACCAGCAGCACCTTTTTGCCGCGAATGGTCGCCTTTGCGAAGATGGCCTTGAACTGCGTTTCGTCAAATGTGATGCTGTAGCGGCGTGCGAGGGCATTCAGGGCGGCCCAGCCGATGTTGTGGCGGGTGTTATTGTATTCTCTGCCGGGGTTGCCCAGCCCGACGATCATGTGCCAGTCGCTCATGGTGTGATGTGCTCTCATGGTAGTTTGCGGATTGCCCGTAATGGTACCATCACCGCATTAAGGGTTTAAGAGTGGGCCGCTAAAAAGGGCAAAACGGTGAAAGACATCGAATGGTTGAATAAACGAATGGGGGCATGGCACGCCATGCCCCTGAAACGCCCGTGATCTAGCGGTTTTCGACCGGAACGTATTCCAGGCCCATGTCGCCAACGTAGTTCGATTTCGGACGGATGAGGCGGCCACCCATCTGCTCGATGATGTGGGCGCTCCAGCCAGCGATGCGTGACATGGCAAACAGCGGCGTAAAGCTATCTACCGGGATGCCCAGCGTGTACAGCACAATCGCGCTGTAGTAGTCCACATTCGGGAACAGGTTACGTTCGATGAAGAAGTCATCCTGACGAGCGCGGTTTTCCAGCCCCTCGGCAATGTCGAACCACTTCATGTTGCCGGCTTGCTCTGCCAGGGCGCGGGCCTGTTCCTTCAGGATCGCGCCACGGGGATCCGGGGCCTTGTACACACGGTGGCCGATACCCATAATGCGACCGCCGCCGTCCTTGACCTTCGTCTGGAACCAGTTTTCTACGTTTTCCGGCTCGCCAACATCCAGGAACTGGTTCATAGCAGCGGTGTTCGCGCCACCGTGGGCCGGGCCTTTTAGCGTGCCAATAGCAGACGTAACCGCGCTGTGCATGTCGGAAATCGTCGCGGTGGTTACGCGGCTGGTAAACGTAGAAGCGTTCATGCCGTGCTCTGCCAGCAGCACCAGGTAGACGTTGATAGCCCGCCATGTGGTTTCGTCCGGTTCTTCGCCCTTCAGCATATAGACGAAGTTCTGCGCGAGGTTGTAATCGGCACGCGGGGCAACTGGCTCTTCACCAACGCGGATGCGCTCCCATGCAGCGGTGGCGCTGGTAATCTGCCCGGTCAGGCGGATGGCCTTTTGCTTCGCTACGTCTTTATCGGTATTGTTTTCGCTGTCCGGGTCATAGTGGGCCAGGGCGCTAACAACCGTGCGCAGTACCCCCATCGGGTTGCTGTCCTTCGGCAGGCCCTTCATCAGCGTGATGATGCCATCTGGCAGCACAGCGCCTGCTGCAATCGCCTTCACCAGTTCATCCAGTTCAGCCTGGTTCGGCAGGCGGTTGTTCCACAGCAAAAACTCGACTTCTTCAAACAGTGAATGGGCGGCAAGGTCTTCAATCCAGTAGCCGCTGTAAATCAGTTTACCCTCAGTGCCGTTAACGAGGCTGGTGGTGCTATCGGCAACAATAATTCCCTCAAGTCCTCCAGAGGTCATAAGTGATGTAACTCCTTTGTTATAGATCAAAGCCGACAGACTCGGCTTATTAATGTAAGTTCAGCGTATTTCGTGCTGTTTTTCACGAATAACTCATCTCAGTATATCATTCACGCCGCCAACCAGGCAACGCTCACTCATTT
>JBCCQC010000589.1:0-3561 GCA_039024535.1 Chloroflexota bacterium | reverse complement strand
TCGTGATTGACGAGATTGGCCGCGAGCAGGAAGCAATGGCCGCCCGCACAATTGCCGAGCGCGGCGTGCAGCTAATTGGCACGGCACACGGTAACGCACTGGATAACCTGCTGCTAAACCCGACATTATCCGACCTTGTAGGTGGCATCGAATCCGTGACGCTCTCTGACGATGAGGCGCGGCGACGTGGCACTCAGAAAACTGTCCTGGAGCGGCGCAGCCCCCCCACCTTCGACGTACTGGTCGAAATCCAGACCCGTGACCGGCTGGTGGTACACGAAGACGTTGCCGTTTCCGTGGATGGGATGCTGCGCGGCAGCCCGCCGAATGTAGAACTGCGAGAGCGTGACGACAACGGCGAGATTTTCCTGTCTTCTATTACGCCAGAATCCAGCGTGATTACAGAGCGGCAGATGGGACGCGATGCTGCCGCCGCACAGCGGGGTAGTGGCCGTGTTGTGCCACGCCAGAACGGAAACCGCCGTGGCGCACCGCCGATACGACAGGGCGTGGGTGGGTTCGAAGACACAACACCCAACTTCAACCCGGACGAACTGCGCCCCTTAAACGTCTATGCCTATGGCGTGGCACGCAATCGGCTCCATCAGGCTGCCAGGCGCCTGCACGTCCCTCTGACGGTGGTTGAGGACTTCGATAAGTCTGATGCTGTGGTCACAGTGAAAAGCTACTACCGCAAGCGCCCGCGCCTCGTGGTAGATGCCGAACGGCGCGGAATGCCGATTTATGTGCTGCGGGCCAACACAGTTTCCCAGATGGAGAGCTTCCTGACGGATCTGTTCAACCTCGAGGCAAAGACCGAAGACCCTTTTGGGACAGCGATGCGTGAGACGGAGGCTGCGATCATTCAGGTGCGGGCGGGGGCCAACGCGGTAGATTTAGCGCCGCAAAGTAAGGAAATCCGCCGCCAGCAACAGGAAATGATACAACGCGCAGCACTCGCGGTAGAAAGCCGGGGCAAAGAACCGAATCGGTATATCCGCGTCACGCATCCATAAGCTGCAAAACCGTCTGAAAACCCTACAGGGCGATACTATATCGCCCTGTTTTTGATTATGGAAGTTTCGCCGTTGGCAGTACTGGTATTGACCATGCTGGTGAATTCAATTGACTGTTCAAAGTTGTTACGGTTCCAATGGAAACGTCTACAGATGCAGTCTGAGCGGGTGGAGATGGAAAAACAGGACTACAGGTAACAATACCAGGATCATCAATTACGGAAAACATCAGCGTCGAATGATCTAACCAGCTCAGGTTACAAATGACGCCAACAGCAGGATGCTCAATCAGTCTGGAACCACTGGCAACCTCAAGAACAATTAATCTGGCAACATTGGAACTGCCTCGACGACTCAGCCCAACACTGATGAAATTACCATCTGGAGACATTTTGATGGCTTCTACATGAGAGGCTATTTCGGCATGTAAAGGGAAAGTTTCAGAGTAAATAACCTCTAAATCATGATTGGCATTGAGGGTTCCCACTACAAATGCATAGGTTTCATCCCCCACATCCATGATACCCGGTGTCGGATTTACCGTCGTTCTGAGCATGATAAACACGCTATCATCATGGGCTATCAAACCAGATATTTCAGGTCTGGATGAATTTGCTGGATACAGGTCAGAAATAGATGCTTCCAGAGTGATATTCCCGTTTAAATCAACCGAATAGAGCTGTTGCAGTGTGTTGGGTTCTTCCTTATCCCCTGCAAGGCACCCCGTGATGAAATAGGCTCTCTGTTCTGACTCTGACCAGGCAAGTCCGCATACAGTGTAATTTGCTCCAGCGGGAAGAATATCGTCAAGGACTGTCAGGACATTCGCGTTTTCATTGTTCGCTGCACCAATACGAATATCAAAATACGGCCCCGAGCCTCCTCCGACCATCAGAAAACTGTTGCTATTTTCCAACCATAGTGGAGTAGTCCATGAATCTGAAACCTTGATAAGGTTCGTAGTAGTCATATCAAATACATGATTTCCGGGATACCGAAGAGGATAGATATCTGGAATATTCAGTGGAAGCGAAAGTAATATCTTACTGGCATCTGGTGACCATTGCGGGTACCACGGGTAAGGCATATCAAACTGTTGCAGGCTACCATCTACCAGCGACAGGATAAACATCCCGGCATCTGAAAAATTGCTGCTTCTAAATGCTGTCCAGACTATGGATTCGCCGTCAGGAGAAACCTGCACATGGGCAGGTAGTACAATCAGCCACTCTGCTTCGCCATAGCGCCAGATGGCAAACTGCTCTAACGGCTCCGGAATATCCTGCTGCTCACCATTGCTATCCACACGAACAAAGCGAATGCCGTTATGCTCCTGCACAAGGAACAGCGCTGGTTGTGGGGTATCTGCCAGTGCAGGAGAAAGTGACACCCTTACCAGAGCAATAAATACCACCCACACAGTCAATCTAATGAACCATCTCACAACCGATGCACCGCAAGCTGCTGATACAACGCCTCGCACTCATCCACAACGGTTTGTAGATGTACGGGTACGGCCCCGGTATTCGGCTGGTACGGCTTGAACCCGGTCGATTGTTCCACGCTGGCATACCAGTATTTTGCCCACACGCCATCCGTGGCGCGGCGGCCCGGTTCCCATTGTAGCATCGCCTCATCGAACGGCACATCAATCGCCTCACACAGCTTCGTCAACGTCCGGCGCGGGTCAGTCAGCACATCCTTCGCTTCAATAACTGGCGGGATACTGCCCGTCATATCACACACATACTCGAACATTTCAAGCTGTCGGGGGATGCCGGTCTGGTCAGGTTGCGGGTCAGTCGGCAGCTTTTTTGCCAGCGACACAATCACCTCACGCGGGTCACGGATCAAAAAACAGTTCGTCAGTTCCTGCATCCAGTCCAGCGGAATGTGTGCCAGCATATGATGAGTCATGTGCTTCTGGTAGTAAACCGTGCTGCCATCCGGTACCGGCCCGGTGATCTGTTCCACGATCTTTCGCCAGTCATTCTCGTGTACGGCCACCACTTCACCCTCACCGGGGTGCGTATGATGCGTTCTCGTCAGGTAATGGGCATAAAATGGCTCATCGTGAACGAACGTATCGGCGCGGCTACCCCAGCTACGCATCATCGCAGTAGAAATATTACGCGGGCCAGACCACATCGCTACCCGGCGAATCGCTTCAGCCATTGACTGCCTTCCTGATTTTGCATAAACCCCAACATAAGCGCATTAGACCACAACGCACAGTGTTCATCAACCAATTGTGTGCATTTGATTAAAACGGATTTAAATCAGTGGGGAGATTTGTATCGGAAATGTACTATCATCATGACAATATACCTTTTGAGATACCTTTGCGATGGCGTTAGATTCCAGTTCTCCTGTGCCGCTCTACTTCCAGCTACACCGCATACTCGCGGACAAAATATCACAGGGGATATACCAGCCCGGAGACATGATGCCCACAGAACAGCAGCTCCAGGACACCTACGACGTAAGCCGCACAACCGTTCGGCAGGCAATGCAGGCCCTTGAAAACGACGGCATGGTCACGCGC
>JBCCQC010000588.1:0-3566 GCA_039024535.1 Chloroflexota bacterium | reverse complement strand
TGCCGCTGCTGTGGCCGCTGGTGATTTCCGGTATAGTGTTTGTGCCGCTGGGCATCTGGATGTTCAAGCAGGCGGAAAACTACGCCAAGCGCACCGGCAAACTGAAGCGCGTGGGGTAAAATGTGCGTGTGGGGTGGCGCGATGTGTGCTGCCCCATCATAATTTTTTGATGCAGGGTCGCAGAGGCGCAGGGAAAAACTCTATGGAAAAGACAAAGCAGCGCACTTTCCGGGTTAACCGTGTTGACCGTATTGCATTGCGATGGGTTATTGCCTGCGTCCTGTTCATACTCATTCTCTGTGCAATCCCCTACACGCGCCGCACTGTGGTGTGGGATTGGTTCGCCAAAACCTACATCACGTTCTACTACGGCAGAGATAGACACGTTTCGACAATCGTGGAGTATCGCGGAGTCGGCGCTCATAATTACGTGGCAGCAGCTTATTACGTCACAACCCGACCACTCGAAGATATACAGGCAAGTTTCGAACGTAAGGCTACCCATCAGCTTTCTGAAAATTATTTCCTGTTGATGGGCGACTGGACGTACTGTGAATGGTATCCATCAGGAATACCGTGTATTTACGCTGTACTTTACACTGACGATTCAATACCACATGACAACACAACCGAACTTCGCAGACAGCAAATCAATTCGATCAAACCCGGTGAGGTACTTATTGAGTACCAGTACACTGGACTCAGTTTCATAGATTGACACAACATGAACTTCATTTACCTCTCCATCGGCAGCAACACCGACCCCGAAACCAATCTGCGCGAGATGGTGCGCCTGCTCCGTGAGAAAAGCACGGTGCTGGACGTTTCACCCGTGTATGAAAGCGCAGATAGCAACGGCGGCGACATGATCTACCTGAATGCGGCGGTGCGGCTGCAAACGCCCTACGACCCGGAAGCGTTCAAAGAGGGCGTGCTGGTTACAATAGAAGACCGGCTTGAACGCGAGAGCAGCGGCCCCTTCGTCACTGCGGATTTAGACATTGTGCTGGTGAACGAGGACGTGCTGGAATACCTCGGACGGCAAATACCTGACCCCGGTATCCTGAAACATGCATTTATCGCCCTCCCTCTGGCAGGCATCGCCCCGACCTACACACATCCCATCACCGGGCAAACGCTCCGCGAAATTGCAGACGCCATCGAAGATGCTACAATCACCCGACGCGACGACATCACCCTGTAGAAAGGCCACCCCATGAAAAACATCCTCTGCTACGGCGATTCCAACACCCACGGCGCAAACCCGGCCTCCGATGTGCGACTGGCACGTGATGTACGCTGGACGGGCGTGCTGCAAACTCTACTTGGCGATGGCTACTACGTCATTGAGGAGGGGTTAAACGGGCGCACTACCGTCTGGGAAGACCCGATTGAGGAGTACCGCAACGGCAAAACGTACCTGCTGCCCTGCCTCATGACGCACGCCCCGCTGGATCTGGTAATTTTGATGCTGGGCACTAACGACATGAAAACGCGGTTCAACAAGACGGCATTCGATATTGCGAAAGGTGCCGAAAAACTGGTGCAGATGATTCAGGCGAGCCAGTGCAGACGGGATAACGGCGCCCCACCGATTTTGCTGGTGTCTCCGGCTCCCGTGAGTGACTTTGCGCCCCAATTTGCGCCGATGTTCGCGGGGGCAATAGAGAAACAGCCACAGCTTGCCGGGTACTACCAGCAGGTGGCAGAAGAACACGGCTGCGTCTTCCTCAACCCGGACTTCATGGTTCCCTATCCCGGCGAGGGGCTGCACTTCGGGCCAGAGGAACACAAAAAGCTGGCAAAGCGATTGAGTGTTGAGGTTCAGGGGCTACTGGCGTAGGCTAATCACATAACTGTGATGAACGGGGGCATAACGCTGAGCGAGAAAGTGATTATCTACACGGACGGCGGCTGTGCGCCGAATCCAGGGCCGGGTGGCTGGGCCGCGATTTTGATGTACGGCGGTCACACAAGAGAGATTTCCGGCGGACGCAAAAACACAACGAATAATCAGATGGAACTGACCGCCGCAATTGAGGCACTGGAGGCGCTGAAACGGCCCTCCGAGGTGGAGCTGTACACAGATAGCACCTACGTGCGCAACGGCATTACGTCATGGATCCACAACTGGAAGCGTAACGGCTGGCAGAACGCAAAGAAGAAGCCCGTGAAGAACAAAGACCTGTGGCAGCGCCTGGATACAGCCACGCAGCGCCACACGATCACATGGAAATGGGTGAAGGGTCACAGCGGCAACGAGTTTAACGAGCGCGTGGACACCCTGGTAGGCGAGGCCCGCGACGCCCTGTAAAATACAATATATCTGATAGAAACCGTAGGGGCTTAATTAATTAAGCCCTTACCCGCCCCCCACTGCCAGCTATGCCATACACCGGGGTGGGTACATGACATTCAATAATGATTGATAAAGGAATATTCATGCCAGAATTAGCCAACCGCGTGGCCGGGATGGGCACGACGATTTTTACCACCATGAACGCCCTCGCTGCCGAACACAACGCACTCAACCTGGGCCAGGGTGCCCCCAACTTCGACACCCCACCGGAAGTCGTAAAGGCGGCTTCCGATGCGCTGCTGAGTGGCAAATACAGCCAGTATGCCAACGGGTGGGGCGCACCGCCCCTGCGAGAAGCGATTGCCGCGCACGCAAAGCGCTTCTATAACATGGACGTAGAGCCTGATGGCGGTGTAGTCGTCACCTGTGGCGCAACCGAGGGCCTGTTCGACGCGCTGTATGGCAGCATAGACCCCGGCGACGAAGTGATTGTGATTGAGCCGTTCTATGATATTTACGTGCCGATCATTGAAACAGCGGGGGGCGTGCCGGTGTATGTGCCGCTGCAACCGCCGCAATGGTCACTGGATGAGGAAGCGCTGCGGGCCGCCTTCAACGAAAACACCCGCGCCGTCATCATCAACACGCCGAACAACCCCACCGGCCACATGTTCAGCGAGAGCGAACTGGCCCTGATTGCCGAACTATGCGTACAGCATGACGTGATCTGCATCAGCGACGAGGTATACGAACACATCGTCTATGCCGGTAGCACGCACACGCCCATCGGGACACTGCCGGGGATGTTTGAGCGCAACCTGCGTGTCAGCAGTGTAGCGAAGTCGTTCAGTGCAACCGGCTGGAAAATCGGCTGGGTCACCGGTCATCCACACCTGATGCAGGGCGTGTGGCGGGCACATCAACTGGCATCGTTTGCGATTTTTCATGCGGGGCAAATTGGCGTGGCACACGCACTGAATATGCCAGACGATTACTATAACGAACTCCATGCAGACTACACCCGCAAGCGTGAACTCATGTTGCAGGGGTTGGACGCTGCCGGACTGCGGTACATCGCGCCACAGGGCGCGTTTTACGTCATGGCAGATTTTTCCGAGCACTT
Source organism: Chloroflexota bacterium (assembly GCA_039024535.1). Lineage (GTDB taxonomy): Bacteria > Chloroflexota > Anaerolineae > Aggregatilineales > Phototrophicaceae > DAOTTY01. The sequence continues at coordinate 144 of JBCCQC010000588.1, read as the reverse complement.
TGACGGACAGAGCATGGCCTTTGCAAAGCACCTGATCGAAACCGTAGGCGTAGCGACCATCCCGCCGGGGTCGTTTTACAGCGATGAGCACCGGCATCTGGCGAGCAATTACGTGCGGTTTGCATTCTGCAAAACAGATGACGT
>JBCCQC010000587.1:0-3576 GCA_039024535.1 Chloroflexota bacterium | reverse complement strand
TTTCTTGCCTTACGCTTTCCCGCGCGATAATGATCCGCTGAATCTTCCCGTCGGCAATTATCAGTTGACTGCAACCGCTTACTCAACCGATGGAACAGCAGGCCCCCCATTAATACTTAACTTTTCGGTTATCGTCGGTACTGACACACCACCGGAAATTGTCAGTACCGACCCAGAACCTGATGCAGCCATTGTTCCTGATGCAAACATCATGCTCACGTTCAGCAAGCCTGTCGATGTCGGACTCAGCGGCAACTGGTTAACTATCTCGTGTACACCGAGCAATACGAATCTAACTGCATCCGATACTACGGTAACAGTTTCCAATTCCAGAACAGAATTTTTCATTAAACCTGTGAACAATCTGATGCCAGATGACATCTGCACTATGACGGTTATCGCAGGGCAGGTTGAAAACGCATTCGGTGGAACAATGGAAAGTGACTACACGTTCGACTTCAGTGTGGAAATACCCCGGATTGAAAATTTCTATCTGGTGGATTTAAGCGAGGATGGGGACGGTACCATTGTTCGTGTACTGGAAGATGGCGATTTTGTTGATCTTGAACTTGTAACGTATAACTGGAATATTCGTGCTGAAATCCGGCCCGATGTTCTGGGATCTGTTGTGTTTGGTATTTCGGGAGATGCTGCCCTGAATCTGGCTACTGTAGACAATACCATACCATATGATGTTCTTGACGCTGGCAATCCACTGAACCTGCCTCCCGGTGACTATCAGCTAATTGCAACTCCCTACACACAATCTGGCGGGGTGGGTAATGTCGGCCAATCGGCTGCTATTAATTTCTCGGTCGGCTATGGCATTGAACCACCACGGATTGTGAGTACAACACCATTATCCAACGAACCATTCGTACATCCCGAAACCGATATCCAACTGATGTTCAGCAAAATGGTTAATGTGAACGGCGAGTGGTTCAGTATTTCATGTATACCGACTAACCAGACATTCAGTGTGGGTGACAGTGGTATACAGATGGATTTACGTAGTATCGTCGTCAATCCAGCGACCAACCTTGAACCGGGTGACACCTGCACGGTCACAATTTTTGCAGCTCAGGTTACTGACCGGCAGGATCAACCGATGGAAAGCGATTTCATCTTCAGTTTCACCGTGGGTGATGGCCGAGACCGTGAAGATGTCAACAGAGATAATCTCATCTCGCCTACGGATGCAATCTCTGTCATCAACCGGATTGGCGAGGTGAAAGACGCAAATAACGCCGCCGCCGATGTGGACAACGACGGCGATATTGACGTGGATGACCTCAACGCTGTTGTCAGCCGCATCGGGGAGAGCGTGAGCGAGTAGCGGTCTATGGGTGACGAAAATAAATTCGCGGTGGCAGACGCCGTTGAGCCGGAGAAACCGAAACGCCGCGAGATCATCATGCCACGGTGGGTATTGATTGCGTGGTGTGTAGTGGTGCTGGTGGTGGCCGCATACATGCTGGTGTCTATTTTCCGTGCGTGGGCGTGGTACAACGTTTACACGGTGGTGGGTGTTGCTCTTGTGTACTGTCTGTATGCGGGGCTACTTGCTGTTCTTACACTGGGTTTCAAAGTCGCAAATTCTGTGACCATGAGAATCTTGCTGGGGATCATGATTCTGGCGACGCTTGGCCTGATGACATTTCCAGTCATCAACGTATTACTGGTATGGACGTTCTATTGCTGGGGGATTGTTGTGCTGATGCTCCTGGTCTATTCTGTCACGATAATGGTAGCTTCTGGTTTGAGTTATCAGGGTTCACTAGCAGTGCTCGGCTCCACCATATTTACTGCCAATCTCATCGTCGCTGTCATGCTGTACGGCATAGCCCGATACCGCGTTCATGAAAGCGACTGGCAGAATACCCGTTCCTATCACTATATTGCCTATAACAGCGTTTTCGACGGTAGTAGTGCGATGTTGTATGAATGCAATAGATTCGGCTTCAACTGCGAAGAATTGTATTCATCGGGGTTGCGATACTGGTCAGGTGACGACTACACGTGGGAAGTTGACCGGGGTACGAACACGCGCATTACCCTGTTCGTCAACAGCGAGGCCATCCACGAGGCGGTGGTTGAGTAGCGGGGGTGGTGGCCCGGAGCATGTGCAGCGTGTGCGGTTGCATCCCCCGCGCTGACGGTACATAATCCGCGCACATGACGACATACGACGGAGCAACTCCCATGACAGATACCCCCATTGCCCTGCAACTTTACACCGTGCGCGATGCGCTGGACGCGGACTTTGAAGGGACGATTCGTAAACTCGCGGAGATGGGTTACACCGCTGTAGAGGCCGCTGATTTCCCTGCCGGTGTGACGCCGCAGAGCGCAAAAACCCTGTTCGACTCGCTGGGGCTGACGGTTTCGTCTGCGCACAGCAAGCCGCCGCTGGGCGATAACCGCAATGCCGCGCTGGAGAAGCTGGACGCGCTTGGCTGTGACTATATGGTTATCCCGTGGCTGGATCCTGACCCGTATTTTGTTGATCTGGACGGCATCAAGAGGGCGTGTGATCTGCTCAATGAGAGTAACGAGGTGGCGCAGGGGGCAGGGCTGACGCTGGCCTATCACAATCACTGGTTCGAACCTGTGATGATCGACGGTAAGACCGGGTTCCAGCACATGCTGGACTATATGGACGAGCGCATTGTGTTCGAACTGGATGTGTACTGGACGAAAGTGGGCGGGCTTGATCCGGTGGAGACGGTGAAGGAACTGAACCCGCGTATGCCACTGCTGCACCTCAAGGACGGCCCCGCAGAGGCCATCGAACAGGATATGACCGCTGTCGGCTCTGGCACCGTGGATATTCCGGCTATCGTCAGTGCGAGTGAGGCGAAGTGGCACATTGTAGAGCTTGACCGCTGTGCAACGGATATGCTGGATGCTGTGGCACAGAGCCTGACGTACCTGAAGGGGTTGCAATCGTGAGTGCGATGAAGGCTGGTATTGTTGGCACGGGCGCGATTGCCCCGGCGTATATGGAAGGGCTTTCACACTGGGGCGAGGATGTGACCGTAGCTGCCTGCGCCGATTTAAACATGGAGCGGGCCACTGCCTTTGCGGACACATACGGTGTGACGGCCATGACTGTAGATGACCTGCTTGCTGCCGATGACGTGGAACTCATTATCAATCTGACGATCCCGGTGGTTCACGCGAAAGTCACCATGCAGATAGTGGAGGCGGGCAAGCACGCCTACTGCGAGAAGCCGCTGGCAATAAATCTCGCTGATGGTGAGGCTGTGATGCAGCTTGCCGACGAGAAAGACCTGCGGGTTGGCTGTGCGCCGGATACGTTCCTGGGTAGTGGCGGCCAGACGGCACGCCGCGCTATTGATGAGGGATACATCGGGCGGGCGGTGAGCGCGACGGCGTTTTTTGAAGGGCCGGGGCCGGATGGCTGGCACCCGAACCCGTTCTTCTACTATACGGAGGGTGGCGGCCCGATGCTGGACATGGGGCCATATTACATCACGGCGCTGGTGAACCTGCTGGGGGGGGTGGCGAGTGTTACCGCGATGACGGGCACTGGCTTTGAGGATCGGGTGGCCG
>JBCCQC010000586.1:0-3594 GCA_039024535.1 Chloroflexota bacterium | reverse complement strand
GTGCTGAGAACCGCCTCGTCAGCATCCTGGAGGGCCTGTAGCAAAGTGCGCATAAATCGGTTGCTCCTGGTCAAAATTTTGAAACGAATGTCACAATTCCGTTTGTTCTGCCAGAGTACATAGAACAGACGGTTAATTTGATATTGGACAAAGAAAGAACAGTTGTGTTATATTACAGCTAGAACGTGCGTTCCCGGTCTTAGAACATTATAATGCATCCGGTTACTGGCTGCGAACCACCGTTCACCATAAGTTCAATAAGTAAGGGTGTTTTCATTATGAAACCGTTTGATGAGCTTTCTGTAAGGCAGCGCAAAATTTTGCGCTACATTGACGAATATACCGTTGAGAACGGGTACCCGCCTACCATCCGCGAAATTGGCGAGGCAACCGATACCAACTCCACGTCTGTCGTCAACTACAACCTGAACAAACTGGTGGAGGAAGGCTATCTGGATCGTGAGCAGCGCGTTTCTCGTGGTGTACGGCTGATTGCCCGGATCCCCGGCGGGGTGGGGGCCATGCATCGCAGCGGTGTAAAGGCGGCAGATGTCGCTGGCAGTGTGCCGCTGGTGGGTAGCATTGCCGCAGGGCAGCCGCTCCCCGTCCCGGATGATATTGCGCACAATGTGGATGAGGATGATTACATCGAAGTCACCTCCATGATGCTGGGCGGGCTGGATTCCAGTACAGTGTTTGCACTGCGTGTGAAGGGTGACAGCATGATTGACGCGATGGTGAGCGACGGCGATATTGTGCTTATTCACAAGCAGCCGCTGGTGGGCAACGGCGAGATGGCCGCTGTGTGGCTGGCCGACCGTAGCGAGACCACGCTCAAGTTTTTCTATCTGGAGGGCAACCGGGTTCGTTTGCAACCGGCCCATCCCTACATGGAGCCGATCTATGTGGAAACCAAAGACTGCCAGGTACAGGGCAAGGTGCTGTCTGTCATCCGCCGGATGCGCTAACCTCACAGGGGCACGGTCATGCCATCAGTACCGTGCCCATTCCCCCACCCGCTGTATGACCTCCGTTAAGTGATTTCAGGTTTGACAGTTCCCCTATCGCTGCTATAGTTATCGCGTTTTTTCGGAATTGAGTAAGATTACAGGGGATATTTAACGGTGACAGCATCTCAAAAGTTCTTTGTTGCATCTTTGTTGCTGGTGGGGCTGTTCGCACTCAGCGTCCCGATGGCCGCTGCACAGGACGCAGGTACCTGCGCAGAACTGGACGCGCAGGAAAACCCGGTGGCCCGTGTTGGCGTGCCGGGTGAGGCCGTTAGCTCCGGTGGGGTGGGCTGTTTTGTTATCCACGACGGCACTAAATTCGTTCAGAACGCAGGTGCAATTGGCGACATTGGCCTGATTCGCCGTGGCGTAAAGGCGGCTGTAGAAGTCTCTGGCGTTACCGGCAGTGGTGGCGTGGTCAGCTTTGGCGGGAACATCCAGGTGTGCCTGCGCGGTACTGGCATTTTCATCTATCGCAGCGCTGTAGATAATCCGCGTATCTCCGTTGCACAGCCTGCTGTCACACGTGAACTGGAAACAGGTGCCTTCACCTGCGCTATCATCGGCACAACCGGCACTGCCATCCTCATTGAAGGTGACGCAGCCCCGGCTGCGGATGACACTGCTGTGGCAACGACTACAGAAACCCAGACTGAGATCATCGTAAACGAAGACGGTGAAGAGGTCGAAGTGGAAGTGGAAGTCGTGGTTCCACTGTCCAGCACGACCGTTGATGGTGCTGTTACCCTGAGTGGTTGCCGTGTGACGACTACCGCAATGGTGCGTATGCGCACGGAACCGAACACCAGCAGCGACATCATCACCCGCCTGCCGTTCGAGATCAGCCTCCAGGCGCTTTCTCGCACGCCGGATAGCGACTGGTTTAACGTCATCTATGGCAATGATAGCGGCTGGGTGAGCGGTAACTTCCTTAACCAGAGTGCTGGCTGTTCTGACTAGCCCTGCCTGACGCGCAGGGGGCATTCGCGCGTCCCCTGCCGTGGAGTTTATGGTGTGCCGGGTGTGGTTCTGCTATGATGGGGGCGTCGCACACAACATGAGGTACACCGTATGTCAGACGGCAACGATTTCGACAAGCAAGAGTTCTTCTCGCTTTTCTTCAATCCGGAAGTCCCGTTTAACCTGAAGTTTGCGTTCCTCGCGGGGGTGGGGTTGTACACACTTTCCCCTATTGATCTGATCCCGGAAGCTCTGACCGGGGTGTTCGGCCTCGCAGACGACGTGGGTATTCTCATCATTGCCACGCAAATCTTCACCCGGCTGGCAAACAATCAGCTCGAAAAGCTGCACAACGCACAACAGGAAGCACAGGCCACCGCCGCACCACCACAGCAAAACGTTTACAGCGCACATGCAGCCCCGCTGCCCCCAACGGAAACACCCCCCGGTGCGCCGCAGGTCATTCACAAACATCATCAGACACAACGCCAGATCGCACCGCGCCAGCAGCCACAGCAGCCCCCACGCGCAGGCGATTTTTTACAGGATGAAGCCCACGAGCAGTACCTCAACCAGAAGCGACAGGAAACCGAAGATGAGTTCGAGCGAATGGTGCGCCAGAAAGAGCAGGAAAAACAAGCTGGCGGGTGGGACTATTCGCGGAACGATCCGTTCAATAAGCCGAAGAAGAAATGAGTAGCAAAACGCTGGTCATCGGGGACATTCACGGGTGTTATGACGAGCTACAGGCACTGCTGGATACTGTGCCGCTGACTGCTGATGATCGTATTGTTCACATTGGCGATATGATTGACCGGGGGCCATACCCGGAACAGGTGGTGGACTTTTTCGTGAAGACCCCACAGGCCACCAGCATTATGGGCAACCGTGAGGATAAGCACATCCGGGCGTATGACGGCGAACTGAGCTATGACGGTGCGCGGAAGATGACGCGCCAGCAGTTTTCCTCGCCAGAGGCCTACACCGCCGCGGTGGATTTTATGCGGACGCTACCGCTGTACATCGAACTGCCAGAGGCAATCCTGATACACGGGTATTTCGAGCCAGATGTGCCGCTTGCCGAGCAACAGCGCAATGTGCTGTTGGGTCATATGAACGGTGAGTTGCATCTGGAAGCGCGGGACATGGCAGACTTTTATGCCCATTACACCGGGGAAAAGCCGCTGGTGTTCGGGCACCGCGAGTACCCGTTTTTGCACTACCAGCGCCGCGCCTATGCTATTGATACACGCTGTGTGTATGGTGGTATGCTGTCTGGCCTGCTGCTGCCAGATTTCAAACTGTATGGCACCCTGGCACGGGACGACCACTGGACAACGCTCCAGAGTCGTTTCCCGCACATCCCCGGCTGAGGTTGGAGAGCAGATGTAAATGTTTGTTAGTAAAGTGCCTATCTGCTTTACGCGCCACCGGTATTGTTGCAGAATGAAGATGATCCGGCAGTGCGTTTACCGTACCCCTGCCACAAACAAGAGTATATGAGGTAGCCGATAATATGATGAAAAACTTTAGAAAGCGCGAGAGAGGCCAGGCGCTGACCGAATACGCCCTGCTGGCGGGTATGGTTGCGGTTGTGGCGCTTGTGATGTTAACGATCCTTGCC
>JBCCQC010000585.1:0-3598 GCA_039024535.1 Chloroflexota bacterium | reverse complement strand
CGTGGACAGCGCTTGACCTGACGCTGAAGTGCCGTCACCAGCGCACACATAAACGGCACAAAGTCCGTATCCAGATTGTCCTGCGCCCAGTCGATGTACATCGGGTAGCCATGAATCACGGCTACATCGGTTTCACTGAACACGCGGTCAATATGCAGGCCAGTGCGGTCAAACAGGTTTTCGCTGTGCAGGCCACAGGTGACATCGTGCGCCGGGTCAATGGTTTTTACTACATCGCGCATATCGCGCACCCACTGCTGCCCCGCCTCCGGCGAGTGTGGATGCGCGAACAGGTCAGGCTCATTGCCAAGGTTCCACATCCAGATGGCGTCATGGCCGCTGTATGCTTTCACAACTGTTTTTAGCAGCAAACGCGCTGCCGATAGCGCTTCGGGGTCGTGGAACATATTGCGGTAGGAACTCTCCACGATTTTGCCACCACTCATCACCTGATTTACCATCGGTGACGGATACGGCGCAGTTTTATCCAGCAACCACCCCGGCGACCAATTCGGGCCGCTCATGTGACCCGTAAAAAACGTCACGTCCAGTTTCAATCCACGCTCCACGGCAATATCACATACCGTGCCAAAATCACGCAAACGCTCCGGCGATACTGTTGTGGACGTGGGCTGCCAGTCGTCCCACAGCAAAAATATGCGGACTACAGTCATCCCCAGCGAGGCAATTACGTCAAATTCCTCGCGCACTTCGTCTGCATCGAAATTGGGCCACCAGTACATGGCCTTGCGACGCGGCCAGTAGTTCACACCCAGTACAAACGGCTCTGTCATGTTTATTGCTCCAGTGCATGTGAGTTGACAGCTTCGCGCAGCAGCGCAACCATCTCGCGGGCACGGTCGGGGGCATCGCCCACGTAATCGTCGGCTTTCAGTAATGCGTGCGCGGTTTCCGCGTCCAGATGCGCCAGTATCGCCTCATCTGCCGTGAGTGTTTCAGCCAGCGGGTTTGGTTCTCCCTGCCGGATAGCGGCCCATGCGTTCAGGCTGTGCTGCCGGATGACTTCGTGCAGTTCCTGGCGGTTGCCACCATTACGCACCGCCGCCATGAGCACGCGCTCTGTTGCAGCGAACACACCATACGTCGTCATATTACGCTGGATTGCGGCTTCGTCAATCGTCATGCCAGCAAGCAGGCGTTTTGTGCGCTTTAGCAGTTCGTCTGTGACCAGAAACGCCTCCGGTAGCACGGTGCGCCTGTTGCCACTGTCGTCCAGCGTGCGCTCCAGCAGACTATTAGCCGCATTATCCCACATCACGCGGGGCATAGCCGCGACGAGCCGCGTCAGGCTATTCATGTTTTCCGCGTTAATCGGATTGCGTTTAAACGGCATCGCAGACGAGCCAACCTGCTTTTTCCCGAACGGCTCCCCCCACTCGCCAAATACCGGCGACTGCAACAGCCGCAAATCAAACGCAAACTTATTCACGGTCATGGCGATGCTGGCAAGCGCATTCACCACCTCAAAATCCTGGCGGCGGGTATACGTCTGATGTGCGACCGGGAACGGCTCCAGATCAATCTGTGCCATGATGTTTGCTTCCAGTTCACGCGGCGTCATGCTGGTGCCGTCCAGCAGTTCACCATAGGACGCAGACGTACCGACTGCCCCCTTAAACCCCTTGCCCCGGATGCTATTGCGGACGCGGCCCAGATTTTCATAGTCGGCCAGCAAATCCTGCGCGGTAAATGCCAGCCGGTACCCCACGGTGGTGGGTTCCGCCGGTTGAATGTGCGTGAACGCCATGCACACAGTATCCGTGTGTTCGTCAATGCGGTCAGCAAGCACAGTTAGCGTATCTGCGAGTTTTATCAGCAGGTCGTCACACGCTTCACGCAGGCGCAGTGCCTCTGCGTTATCCTCAATATCCATGCTGGTTGCCCCCAGATGAATGATGCCGCCCCCTACACTGCACTGCTCTGCGTAGGTATGCACTTCGGCCATGAGGTCGTGTTTCAGTTCGGCTTCCAGTTCATGAGCACGGGGAATATCGACTTTTCCCGCGTTGGCACGCAGGTCGTCTACCTGCGTCTGCGTGACTAACCCGGCTTCCTGCTGTGCCTGTGCCAGCGCCACCCAGATTTCACGCCACAGCAAACGCTGGTTTTCCAGTGACCAGATGCGCCGCATAGCATCCGTGCCATAGCGCCACGTGTACGGGCTGAGATAGGTATCGTGTGTAAATGTATCGGTCACGGCTATGTGCTCTCCACCGGGATAGACTGTAACTCAATCAACTGTTCTGGCTCGTAGTGGCAGCGGTACTGGTGCCCGTCGTGCGTGTCGCGTACTGGCGGCCTTTCGTCCCGGCAGATGTCGCCGATATAGCGCGGGCAGCGTGTGTGGAACGGGCAACCGGTGGGTTTATTGCGTGGGCTGGGAATATCACCGTCAAGGCGAATTGCGCCCAGTTTTTGCTCTGGATCCGGTATCGGGATCGCACTCAGCAGGGCTTCGGTATACGGGTGCATCGGCGGGGATGTGACCTGCTCTGCTGTACCCTGCTCAATGACCTCACCCAGATACATCACCACAATCCAGTCTGCCAGATATTTGATAACTTCGAGGTCATGCGAGATAAACAGGTAACTCGCGCCATTTTCCGCACGCAGGTCTTTCAGCAAGTTCAAAATCACGGCCTGCACACTCACATCCAGCGAACTCGTCGGTTCATCAGCCACGACAATAGCCGGGTTCGCAGCAAACGCCCGTGCAATTGCCACACGCTGTTTTTCGCCGCCGCTGAGCTGGTTCGGGAAGCGTGTAAAATACTGCTCCGTCAGGCCCACAGCACGCAGCAGGCGGTTCACTTCGGCACGCACGTCTACCCGCGATTGGCTGTCTTTGTTCAGCACTTTAATCGTGCGCCCGATGGTCTGGCCCACAGTGATATATGGGTTGAGCGCGTCGTGCGGGTTCTGGAACACCATTTGCAGGTTGCGCATCTCGTCGCGGGTGCGTCGGGCTATCTCATTGCTGATCTCGCCGCCCAGCAGTTCAGTTTTTCCGTCCGTAGCGGTGTACAGCGCCACAATCGAGCGGGCCAGTGTGGTTTTACCGCTGCCGCTCTCACCCACAAGGCCGAGCGTACTGCGCCGGTTGATCTTCAGCGACACATCATCCACAGCATGGACGATTTCCGCTTCCTGTCGCAGCACCCGATCCAGAAATGTTTCCTGCCCGAAGTCTTTGCTCAGGTCATAGGTGTACAGCACTTCCCCGGTTTCAACTTTCGCCTCTGCGCTGGCCCCCTGTGGACGGTTTTTTGGAATCAACTCACCGGAGGCAATCTCCTGCCAGCGCCAGCACCGGATGCGCCGCCCATCATCTACTTTTTCCAGAGGCGGCTTTTCCTCGCGGCATTTATCCAGCACCACCGGGCACCGCTCATGGAATACACACGCCGTCGGGCGCTCCGATAAGCTCGGCGCGACGCCCTCAATCGTGCTCAGGCGCTGACCGGCCCCGGCAGCACCCGGCAGGCTCGCCAGCAGACCGGCAGTATAGGGGTGCCAGGGCTTCGAAAACAGCGTATCCACGTCCGCGCCTTCCATTTTTTCCCCGGCATACAGTACG
>JBCCQC010000584.1:0-3599 GCA_039024535.1 Chloroflexota bacterium | reverse complement strand
GACTACAGCGGAGGCCGGTTTAACCTCGGGCTGGCGTCCGGCGCGGCGGACTTCCTCGGGTGGGTGGGGCTGGCACACGACAGGCCGCTGACCTCACTTAAAGAGGTGATTGACGTGCTCGGTCGCCTGTTTGCCGGGGAACCCGCCGCGCTTGACGGGCACTTCCTCCAGTGGCAAAAAGAAGCGTACCTGCGATTCGAGGTCAAGCGACATGTGCCCATGTACATTGGCGCGATGAGTCCGAATATGCTGCGTGCGATAGGCGAAGTGGCGGACGGTGGGTTGCCGCTGCTGTTCCCACCAGAACACTATGCCGCCGTCACGCCATACATCAACGAAGGCATCGCAAAATCCGGGCGTCGTGCAGAAGATGTGGACGTGGCCGCGTGCATCTGGGTGAGTGTGGCCGAAGACCGTGCCGAAGCCGAAGCCCCACTGCGCGAAAAAATCGCTTACTACGGGCACGCCTTCAGTGACATGATTCTGGGTGATCTGGGCCTTTCGAAAACTGACTTTGAGCCAATTGAGCACGCTATCATGGCAGAAAATGATGCGCAAAAGGCTATGAACATGATTACGCCGCAGATGCTCAAAATAGGTATTGCCGGTACACCCCATAACATCATTGAGCGCATTGAGGGGCTGGTGGACATGGGCGCACAGCACATCAGTTTTGGGCCGCCGCTTGGCCCGGATCCACTGGCGGCTGTGCAGCAGATTGGCGCGACTGTGATCCCGCACTTCAAGCGTTAGGGCTTGTTTGAAACGTTAATCGGGTGCTGTGGCAATTGAATCATAGCGGCATAAATCATGCCTGTGCTGGTGTGTGGCCTGTATTCGTAGTCATAGCGCAGCCGTCGGTAGTCGAACTGAGGTAAAGGTGCGCTCCACAATTGACTTCAAGATGTTGTGAACACTGAATTTGCAAATGCTCTGGCAGATATGCCATAATATCGGCCATCCGATGGTACTTTACGTGTTAAACAAGAAAATATGGAGCCTTTGTATGAAACTCAGAGTGTTGTCAGCAATTCTTTTAAGCCTCATTATTGTTCTCGGTTCGGGCATCGGGATTGCCGATGTACATGCCCAGGATAACACCATTACCTTCCTCACACCCCCGTGGGGTGTACCACCCGATGAGGATGCGCTGAATGCCTTCATGGAAGAAAGTGGTATCACAGTAGAAATACAGTCAGTTCAAATGGAAGACCTGTTCAGCCGCGTTCAGGTTGCTGCGGCAACAGGCGAAGTGGCAGCAGATGTGATCTTCCTAACAGAGGAAGCACCGTCCAACATCATTGCAACGGGTAACATGATGGCACTGAACGACCTTGTCGGCAGCCTGGATACGGAAGACTACAACAAACTTGATTTCTGGACTGTAGACGAGCAGGTGTTCGGGATACCCACCTACCTGCAACTCGTTATGATGGACTACAATGCCGCCACCCTCGCGGAAGCTGGTTTTGATGCGCCGCCAACCACATGGGCGGAAATGGTCTCTATGTCCGAGGCTATTCGGGAGCAGGGCATTGAAGACAACCCGGTTGCGATGGGGGCAATTGACTGGTCATGGTACCTGATAGCTCTCTCTATGGGGGATCCGATGTTCGATGAGGATCTGAACCCTGTGTTTGCCGCCGAAGGCTCTATGGGACGCGAGGCTATGTCGCTTCTGTTGAGTATGTTTGAGTCTGAACTCATCAGCCCGGAAATCCTTGCAGGATCCAGCACGCAGCACTCCCTTTTCTGGAGTGGTACGGGCGTATTCCACCAGGGCTGGCAGGGGTCTGTCCGTGTGGCAAATAACCCGGATACCTCCCAGCAGGCCCCGGATGTTGCCTACATGCTGCTGCCGGAGGAATCTTTCACGTGGAGCTTCCCGGCTGGTATTGGCATTGCAGAAGGTTCGGAGAACCCTGAAGCCGCATGGGAGTTTATCGAGTGGTATGTTAGCGAAGGCAACCAGACCGCCGTATACAACGCGTTCGGTCTTATTCCCTCCCGCATATCCGTACAGGCTGCACTGGCAGAAGAAGGCCTGATTGAAGGGTTCGATGTAATCGAAGAGCAAAGCAACTATGTAAACGAACTGCCACGCTATACCCTGTGGTGGGGGCCGTTTACGGAAGTTGTGAGCGAGAAGATTCTCGAAGCCGCACAGACCGGACAGGATGCCGATTCTGTGATTGACGAACTGGCAGAAGAATGGAACGCGCTGAGAGCCGAGTTCGAATAGCCATACTGCACAATCTGTACATGGAGGCTCGACTCGATCGAGCCTCCAGAAACCCACGGAGATAAACCTGTGAAACGTCCGACTCAGTGGCAAGATATACAGTTTGTGCTCGTCATATTATTGCCTATCGTTTTGTTGGTTACACTTATTATTTATTACCCTGCGGTAGATACCTTCATCACCAGCCTCACATCGGAAAATTTGCGCATCCGCCGACCGGCGGAGTTTATTTTCTTTGAAAACTACGGCAGGCTGCTGGCGGATGAGGAATTCTGGGAAGTGACTGTACGCAGCTTCCTGATTGTGGGTGTAGTGCTGCCGTTGGAGATGATGATTGCGTTTTTGATTGCGCTGTTACTCCACGAAGAGTTCCCCGGACGTGATCTTGTTCGCACGTTAACAATTTTGCCGTGGATGCTGCCGCCCGTCGTGAATGGCTTTCTGTGGGGATGGTTGCTCAACGGCGAGTACGGCGCATTTAACGGTTTCCTCTATGAGTTTGGCATTATTACGGACTACCAGATCTGGCTGCGCACCCCGGCCAGTCAGATTATGTGGGTTACAATCGTGCAGACGTGGACACGCTTTGCGTTTCCAACCATCATTTTACTTGCCGGGTTACAGGGTATCCCGACTGACCTGTATGATGCTGGCAAGGTGGATGGGGCAGGGCCACTTGCACGGCTTCGATTCATTACGTTCCCGCTGCTGTTGCCATCATTTGCCGTGGCGCTGGTGGTGGAGTTCATTGCGGCCTTCCAGATATTTGATGTCATCTGGACGTTAACGGCAGGCGGCTCTGCCGGTGGTGCAATTAACCCGTTCACCAAAACGCTGATGCTGTACAACTATGAACTCGTCTTCCGGGATCTGCGCCTGGGCCTGGGGGCGGCCCTGTCCTACCTGATTCTGATTATGTCGCTGGTAGTGGGCCTGTTTTTTGTACGTCGTCTGTATTATCAGGGATTGGTGGAATGACACTGAAGCAGCGAAAAATAGTTCGGCTGGTGTTCATTTATGTTGCCTGTGCTGTTGTGCTGTTCTGGGCGCTGGCACCGATCTACTGGGTATTCGTTTCCAGTATTTCTACACGTGCAGAGTTGTATGCACGTCCAGAGAAGGTCTGGTTCCCGGCGGAACCCACATTCCGGCATTATGTGTCCTTATTTACACAGGGTGCAAAGTACCGCGATGGCGGTTTCTCTCCGACGGCGGGGCTGATGGGATCGGGTTTGCGGAACAGTCTGATTATCAGTATTGGTTCTGCCACAATTGTCACCCTGATGAGCACGGGGGCGGGCTATGTCTTCGCAAAAATGAAGTTCGTGGGTAAGCAGTTCGTGTTTTTCTTTCTCAT
>JBCCQC010000583.1:0-3601 GCA_039024535.1 Chloroflexota bacterium | reverse complement strand
TCCATTTTCGTTGATTCGGTTAGAGGATTCTAACGGGTCACGATGTCAGAAATCTAATTCCGTAGTTGATCCAGAAAAACCATACACATGCGGTTAGTGTATCAAAATCCCTCCACCACTTACCTTTTAACCACTACCAAAAGTGGCAAGGCTCTTGACAGGCTGCACCCGCTTTGCTAACATTTCAACTGTTGCCACAAGCACATTCCACCGTAGCTCAGCGGCAGAGCAATCGGCTGTTAACCGATGGGTCACTGGTTCGAATCCAGTCGGTGGAGCAATGTAGTAGACACAAAGCTGAAGCATAGATTGTCAGAAAAGACAGACTGTGCCTCGGCTTTTTTGTTGTCGGGTTGCGGTGCGGGCTGTAAAACTATCACCATCTACGGCACTTCACGAACGACCGTCACGGGGCTGATGTGCTGTACACACAAAAACATCGAGCACCTGTGGGAAGGTGCTCGGTGATGTTGTGCTCAGGTACAGGGCTGCACCCTCACACGGGATTCAGGTGGAACTGCTCGGTTAGTACAAACATACCCTGCATAAGTTAAGGGTTACTTATCAGTGTGTTAAGCCTACAGGAAAATCATTGGGTTTCGGTCAGCAACGCGCTTATTTGTTGTGACATATCAGCGCGTTTCGCGGTAACTTCGTGCCCATCGCGCAGGCGGCGCAGTTTGACTTCGCCGCTGGCGATCTCATCCGGGCCAGCAATCACCGCGATAGGGATACCCTTGCGGTCAGCGTGCTTGAACTGCTTGCTGATGTGCTTGTCCTGCAAGTACAGTTCTGTGCGGATGCCGGCACTGCGTAATTCCGTAGTTATTCTGGTACATTCATGGCGCACATCACTGTTAAAAACCAGCACCATCGCCTGCACCACGGTTCCAGCCACGCTTGCCGGGTACAGGTCCAGCTCCTCCAGCAGGTCAATAATGCGCTCCACGCCCAGTGACGCGCCAGTGGTGGGCATACTCTCCCGCCGGAACATACCGATGAGTTCGTCGTAGCGCCCGCCGCCACTGATACTGCCCAGGTTTGGCTCTGTGATGACCGTTTCGAAGATGGGGCCGGTATAGTAGCCCAGGCCGCGCACCATCGTAAAGTCGAACTCGTAGGCGTTGGGGTCTACGCTCAGGTTTTCCATTTCTGCCGCGAGTTCGCGCAGTTCACCCACACCGGCTACCGCGCCGGGGGCCTCACCGAGTTGTTCGGCCAGATAATCCAGATTCGCAAGGCCCGGTTTGCGCTGCGTGATGAGATCCATCATGCGCGATACCACATCGGCGGCAATGCCCCTATCCGCTAACTCTCTACCGACGCCCTCTGCGCCGATTTTGTCGAACTTATCCACGCTGCGGTACAGGTCAGGGAGTTGTTCGTCTGCCACGCCGCTGAACGCACCAATGGCCGTGAGCAGCTTGCGGCTGTTAATCTTCACGCTGAACTCCGGGAAGCCGAGCCGCTTGAGAACTGTCACAATCACGGCCAGAACCTCGGCATCGGCAGTCATCTCGCTCACGCCCACAATGTCCACATCACACTGGTAAAACTCGCGGTAGCGGCCCCGCTGCGGACGTTCGCCGCGCCAGACGGGGGCAATGTGATAGCGCTTGAACGGGAAGTTCAGGTCGTTTTCGTACTGGGCCACCACGCGGGCCAGCGGAACCGTCAGGTCATAGCGCATGGCGAGTTCGTCGCTGCTGCGCTGGTGGCTGGCGCTATAGATCAGGTTTTCGGCGTCCTCGCCGTACTTGCCGAACAGCGTTTCGTGCTTTTCCATCGTTGGCGTCTGGATGGGTTCGAAGCCGTACAGGTGGAACACGTCCCGGATGGTGTCAAACACATATTCGCGCTTGAGCATGTCCGCCGGGAGGAAGTCGCGCATTCCTTTAGGCAGGGCGGGTTTTACTTTTGCCATTGAATCATCTCCTTGTGTGGGTAACAGGCAACAAAAAAGCGCAGACCAATAGCCTGCGCTCAAGATAGATAAAGTTCGCGGGTTCGGTCAGCGGTATGGGGGTTGTGGGTGGTGATGATGGGTGTGGGTGCAGTTCATGTTTGGGCTGACCTGTGTGTTTCGTTTCGTGTGTGCATAAGTATAGCCCCGGTTTTGTGCCTGTGGCAACCGGGAAACCGCAATGATTCATTAAGGGCCGCTGTGGGTTAATTGAAGCGCCTGCGCCAATGCGCTATGCTGTGCCCGTTAATCACGCACAACACAGGAGCAACCATCATGAACAAGCGGCGTTTTGGCAAAACTGGCTGGATGGTCACAGAAGTGGGCCTGGGTACATGGAATATTGGCGGCGGCTGGGGCGACGTGCCCGACGAAGCCGGGGTTGCGTCCGTCAATGCCTCGCTGGACGGCGGCATGAACATTATCGACACGGCAGATGTGTATGGTGATGGCCGCAGCGAGAAGTTCATTGCGCAGGTACTGGCCGACCGGCAGCCCGATGAGCGTATTTACGTCGTAACGAAGTGTGGCCGCCGCCTGCCGGAGCAGGTAACAGAGGGCTACACCGCAGAAAACCTCAATGCGTGGGTAGATCGCAGCCGGGAGTATTTACAGGTGGGTACGCTTGACCTGGTGCAGTTGCACTGCCCGCCATTCGGCGTGTACTACGAGCCGTCTGTGTGGGAGGCGCTGGAAGACATGGTGGCAAAGGGCAAAATCCGGCACTATGGCGTGAGCGTGGAAAAAATTGAGCAGGCGATGATTGCGATGGAATACCCGAACATGGTCAGCGTGCAGATTATCTTCAATATGTTCCGGCACCGCCCCTACGAACTGTTCTTTGAAGAGGCGAAAAAACGCGATGTGGCGATTCTGGCGCGGGTGCCGCTGGCAAGTGGCCTGTTAACCGGCAAGATGAGCCGTGACACGACCTTTGCCGAGAACGACCACCGCAACTTTAACCGCGACGGTAGCGCGTTTGACGTGGGCGAGACGTTCAGCGGCGTGCCGTTCGAGGCCGGGCTGGATGCAGTAGAGGAAATACGTGCCATCGTGCCGGAGGGTGTGAGCATGGCACAGTTTGCGCTGCGCTGGGTGCTGATGTTCGATGCGGTGAGTGTGGTTATCCCCGGCAGCACAAAACCGGAGCACATCAAAGCCAATATTGAAGCCGCCGCCCTGCCACCACTCACCCACGCACAGATGGGCACCGTCCGTGACATCTATGACCAGTACTTCCACGAGCGCGTCCATACGGCGTGGTAGCACCATGACTGCTGTAAGGGATCGTGCTGCCGGGGTGCTGATTGGACTCGCTGCCGGGGATAGAATTGGTGGGCCGGTGCGTATGGCGCACCTGCTGGCACAGAGTTTGCTGGCGAAGCAGGCGTTTAACGCCGATGATGTGCGGCAGCGGTACCTCATGTGGTGGCGCGATGATGGGTTCGACACCGGCCCGACGGCAGCACATGTGTTTGAACTGATCGAAAGCGGGATGGCCCCGGAAGCTGCGGTGAAACTGGTACATGAGTGGCACAATCGCCTCACTGCCGGGTGTAACCCTGCGCACCGTGCCCCGGTACTGGCCGCAGCGCAATTTTTGCCGGATGACACGCTATTACGGACGGCAGCAGATGA
>JBCCQC010000582.1:0-3602 GCA_039024535.1 Chloroflexota bacterium | reverse complement strand
CCGCCACCCACTGATATACCGCCGACCGCCACGCCAACCACGCCACAGGCAACCATCCTGACCGGAGCCAATGTACGCTCTGGCCCCAGTACCCTGTTCGAAGTGGTTGGCGCGTTTGCAGCGGGCGCAACAACAGATGCCCTCGCCGTCAACCCGGATCGCTCGTGGTATAAAATTCAGTATTTCAACGCGGAAGGCTGGATTTTCAGTGATCTGGTAAGCGTGAGCAATGAGGATCAACTGCCGGTAGAAGAAGGCCCACCATCGCCCACGCTAACGCCGATCCCGCCGACACCGGTTCCGGCCACAGAAGCACCGCCACCGGCACAGATCAACCTGGTGTTTGACGGCCCGGTTTCCATCAATCCCTACCCGCCGGACTGTGGCGAGACGATGGAAATCAGCGTGAGCATCCGCAATGAAGGCAGCGAGAGCATGGGCCGTAGTGCTGCGCTGCGCGTGGTCGATACCCACGTGGACAGCGGCACCCGCACAGAGACTACCGCACCCATCCCCGATATTGGCCCCGGTGAAACGCGCACGGTTGAGGGTATCTTCCTGACGGTAGAAACCAACTTCGACGCCACACACCGTATTCAGGTGATCCTTGATGCCAACAACGAAATCGGGGAAACCAACGAAGGCGATAACAGTTCCCGTGCAGAGGCGCTGGAATACACGCTGGACGCCAGCGACAACTGCTAACATCTACCGCGCAGGGGTGTAGCACTGCTGCTACGCCCCGCCCCCGTTGCGTTCCATAAACGCAAGCATCAACAGGATAGGCTCACTCTGCGACTGCCACCGCCTTGAAAAACGTGTAGCAGAACACCCCGCCACCCGCCGCCGTGCGGTACAGATCACGGACACCGGCATCGAACGTCGCCGAGTCCAGCAAACCCGCTCCCAGCGCGGTCTCGCGCACGCCCTCAATCATCGCTGTGAACGTGTTTTTCGTGAAGCCCTCTACAAACTGTGGACGGCTGTCGTCTACATACACCATGCGCGGTGACACGGACGGCGCAGCAAACCCGGCGGCACGCAGCAGCGGGTACAGTTCGCGCCCAATGTTCGCGTTGCCTCCGGCGCGGCGCTGCAACGTCACCTGGCACTGAATGGCGGCGTGGGCGGCTTCGCTGTGGGGATGAAAGTACGTGGAACCGTGGTCGCCTTCAATAACGGTCATGGTGCCGCCAGGTTTTAATACACGCCGCAGCGCAGCCAGCGCCTTTGCCGGTTCTGGCAGGTGCTCCAGCACAAAACACACAAACACATGGTCAAACGTCGCATCCGGGAAGTCCAGCGCGAAAATATCGCCCTGCTGGAAGGTTACGTTGGTGTGCCCCGCAGCTTTTACGAGCTGTTCAGCCTGCGCGACAGATTCCGTAGAGATGTCGATGGATGTGATGTGTGCGTGTGGGCTGTTCGCTGCCAGCGTGACTGTTTGCGCCCCCACACCGCACCCGGCTTCCAGCACGGTGCTGTCAGCCGGGTAGATGGTGTCGCCGTGCAGTAGTTCTACCAGGGTGTTTGCCTGATCTTGCAGGCGTGTGCTCTCGCGGACGTTGTAGCCGTGAACGTAGTTGCTCATGTGTTGTCCTCTGGATTGCATACGAATGATTCCACGTATTCTGTCATGGCAGTGGATGGCCCGCCAGCGAATGTACATAGCCAATTAATGTCTTACTGTAGGGGGCACAATTTAGTTTTAATGTTATTTTCATATCGGGCGGGTTTGTTTGCCTGTGTACGTTTGCAAATGTACAAACAGCATATACTGTGGTGCCATCTGTCAAGATACAGTCAGAGTATTAAAGAATATTTCACATTTTATTGACTTTCCCTGCTGATTGAGCTACAATTCACGTGGGTTTTATAGCAAACCGTACAGGGGTCATTTGATATGCTCAAGACTTGGGTATCTGGCTTAATTATATTACTTTTTTTATTATCAGCAGGCACAATAGCACTGGCCCAGGATGAAACGGTAGTCGATCCTGATGCTGACGACATCTGGGAAAACGACACTACGAACCTGTGCTACACCGAACTGGCGGGCAAGTGTGATGTGGACTTCGACTGGGAGGCGGGCTGGTGGATCCAGCGCGTGGTAGAGGAAGACATCGGCATCTGTGATGTGCCGTCACAGTATCGTGGCAATGATGCCTGCGAGAGTGATGGCGGTGATGGTGGCGGCAACCTGACCATCGGGCGCTTTACCATTGTATTGCAGGGATCACCATTTACCCCCGGCGCCGGGGACAGCGTGATTAACATTGCGGGTGACGACGTGGATGTGTCTACGCTCGGCCTTGGTGACAATATTGCAGTCATTATCTACGGCAACGACAACAACAACACAATTATCGGTGGTAGCGGTGACGACGAGATCTTCGGCTTTGGTGGGACGGACATAATTTTTGGCGACCCACAGAACCAGGATGGCAACAGTGGCAACGATACCATTGACGGCGGCGACGGCGATGATGTGATTGTTGGTGATGGTAACGGAGATAACAACAGCGGCAACGACGTGATCTCCGGCGGTGAAGGGTTCGATCAGATTTCTGGCGATAGCAACGCTGGCAATAACAACAGCGGCAACGACAGCATTGATGGCGGCCCCGGCACGGACATCATCCGTGGCGATGGCAACCTGAACAACAGCGGCGGCGACACCATCAACGGTGGTGACGGTGATGATATTATCCTGGGCGATGGGGCGATTGCTGGCCCCAACACAGGCGATAACGTCATCGACGGCGGCCCCGGTAACGACAATGTTATCCCCGGCGACGGTAACAACACCTGCACCAACGTCGAAGCAGGCTGCTAACCTCGCACAATGTAGCCTTCCACAGGCGGGCACGGTCATGGACTGTGCCCGTCTTTTTTGCCTCACACCGCGCCATCACCTTTCTGTGCAATGAACAAATACAGCGTGGCATCAGTGTATGTGCCGTGCATCCCTCTCCACACACAAACTACATCCTTTCGGGTACATCATTGCGCCCATAGGCTTTTGCCTACAAAATAGAGAAGACATACCACACACCTGTTATGCTATGAGGTTTTACCGTATGCGAATTCGCATTGCTGTGATGGCAACACTGGCGGCGCTGGCCGCTGCCTGCCAGCCAGACCCGATGATGACCGAAAACGGCAGGCTGGTGGGTGAACAACCCGCAGAGCAGGTCGCGGGCGTGCCCACGCTGTTCCTGCCGCCCACCAGCACACCGCTTATCGTCCCGACGACGATACCGCTGCCCACACAGTTGCCCCCCACAGAAGTGGCCGGGGTATCCATCGCAACCGCTCCAGCAGAGTCCATCGTGGTAACGACCACGCTGCAACCCAGCAAAACGCCGTCCATCACGCCCACCCAGTCGGCAGTGCCCTCGCAAACCACCACGCCCACCATCACTGTAACGACTACGGCCTCGCCCACGTCGCAGCAGTTCAGCTTCAGTGGGGGCGGCCAGTCCTCCGCAGAGGAAGCGACGGCTTATGCGGTGAACCTGCTGGCCCAGCAGCAGCGGGCCACCCAGCAGGCAGTGGTTTCTGCACAGAATGCGTTCGTACCGGGGCCTCCGGAGGGCGTT
>JBCCQC010000581.1:0-3633 GCA_039024535.1 Chloroflexota bacterium | reverse complement strand
GTCACAACCGAAACAGAGCCACGACGGGGACGCGGACGGTACAGCGTCCCCGTTGGGGTTATGCAGAGTTATGACGAAAACAACCCGAACTGCTCTACGCGGATCGTCTGCACGTCGTTGTAGAAGCCGCCCCCTTCTACCTGCACCAGCACGGCGTTCTGCGGGCCAACATAGCGCCGAATATCCGAGCGGGTAGAGAAGATCAGTTCGCCGTTCTGTACCTGGTGGCCGTCCCATTCGCTGGTTGTCCAGTTCCATAGCTGGATGTTGAACGGTGGCTGGCCGCCGCTGGTGAATTGCAACAGCACCATCAGTTCAACTACGGTTTCCAGTTGTGCCGAGGGCACGGGTGTGTAGCGGAAGGCCACGCGGTCGCCCTCTGGTACGCGCAGGTTAGCCGGTACCGCACTGCCAAGGCCCACGCGCTCGTGGACAGACCATACAAACTGGTCACTGGCGACGCGCACGGGTGTACCAGCAGGCTGTTCGATCCGGGTTTCCAGTTCTACAACGTAGAGCGTGGTATCGAACGGGCGGTGTTCACGTTCCTGGAGTGCTACTGTCGTCGGAGAACCGTCTGACCAGCCGAGGAAGTATACTTTGTTGCCACGCGAGGTGGAGTAAAGTGGATCCTGAATGAGCGACGAGAGGAACAACTGCCGCCGCCGGAGTTCCTGGTCTTCGATGCTGTTGGCGTCCAGGTTGCCGGGGAAGAGCGGGTTATATACCACGTTATTGCTCATAATGTCGCGCACGGTGTTTTCTACACCGCTGTTAAAACCCGTGCCAAAAGACAGGCTGGCCCGCGTGAAGTTGTAGCCAATGGGGGCGGGGGCTGCCATCTCGGTTCCTTCCAGGCGAATCTGGTTGGCGTTGATGAACGGGAAGGCCGTCACCTCACCGGGTTCGATTGGCTCCGGGATGCTGTAGGCCGCGCCACGCGCCAGGATCACGCCGCCGCTGAGGGTCTGGTCGGTGCGGTTGGTCACGCTGCCACGGATGATCTGCACGTTGTTTTCATCTTCCGGGTAGAGCATGGTGACAGTGCCACTTATATCTGGTTTTTCAACGGTACCGTTCGTTGCAAACCCGGCCACAAAGCTGGCATCCACCGGGAATTCGAAGCCACGGAAGCCGCTTTCCTGCTGGATTTCTATGCTGGACTGGAACGACGATTGCAGGATGCCACCGCTGCCAGCAACAATATTTGTATCCGGGATGGTGCGCATAAAGCTGGTTTCGTCTACTTCGAGGGTATACTGGGTGCGCTGTGGCGATAGCAACCCGATGACCTCTGAGGTGTGGGCAATCTCGGTATCCGGCCAGCTACGCACCATTGTTACGCGGCCAATGCTGGGGTCATTGCCGCGCAGTTCGCCGCCCACAATCCATGCCAGGCCGCTGAACAGTACGATAAACACCGGTATCGTCAGCCATGCGTATTCCCGGCGGTTGATACGGTTGAGCACGACATAGTTCAGCGGGCCGATGAGCGCGATGTACAGTGCGAGGAAACCACACAGCGGCAGTACACTCGGCAGCACGTCAAGGCCGGGGAGGATTTCCGATGAGATTCGGGCGGCTTCCCACTGGCTGAACACTCCCGACCATGTGGGCAGCGGCTCCCGCGTGGATGCGAGGACATACCACAGGTCAGGCGTGCGCTCCCAGCCACGCAGCGGCACGGTGTTCGGGTCGGCGGCAAGGTAATCCACCGTGCCATCGCCCAGAGTGCGCCGTACCAGCAGCGGAATGCTGTCAAAGGTCTGGGCCATTATGGTGGCGTCCTCGGTCAGGTCGCCGGTTGCAACGGTTGTATCCGCTACCAGATCACCATCGTCACCCATAAAATCTACGAGCGGGGCAAGATCGCCCATTGTCATCGAATCATCCGGTTGCAGGGGCAGCAGGCTCTGGACACCCTCTGCGGTGGATTCCCAGCGCGGGCCGCCGGTCACAACCAGATGGCCGCCACCGGCCACCCATGCTTCCAGCGCCGCCTGCTGCGGCAGCGTCAACCCGGCGGTGTCTACATCGGTGAACACCAGCATATTTACACTTTCCAGCGCGGCGGCGTTATCCGGGATGGTGTCGATTTCCCAGTTGGCCTGCCGTGCGACGAGTCCGGGGGCGGTTGCGCCGGTCATGTCGATGGAGCCAGCGGCAGACTGTGTGACTACGACGTAAAGCTGCTCTGTGGCCTGGATAGACGCCACGCCAACAGTACGGCTGGCAAGCACAAGGTCATCCACGTTATCAATCAGTTCCACGCGCAGTTCGGTGACGGTACCACGGGCTGTGGCATACAGAAAATCCTCTTTGGCGGAGTTCGTGGGCAGGTCTACGGGCAGGCTGTAGGTGCCGCCCACGCCACGGGTTGTTTCTGGCCGGACGACGACGCGGGCGTCAATCGGGTCGCCATTGTTGGTGACGGCTACGCGAATCGGGAACCACTGGTCATCCCGAAAAAAGCCGTCGTAACCTGCTTCCACGCGCATTTCAATCAGCGCCGCGCCGGACTGTGCCTGCGTGGGCTGTGCGGCGGCCATCAGTGCGAACCATGCCAGCATTGTAAGAACTGCAAGCCGTTTATGCATATGTTGTCAACCTCAAACAGAAAACGTGCATTTAGAAAGTGTATCAGCAATGGTGCTATGCAAAAAGTAAGCATCTATACAGCATCGGCAAAGCGTGGGCTAAGACAAACGCTGCCACGAGCCAATATCGGTGCGACCGGGGTTTAATGAGAAGCGGAACAGCACACCGGTTGCCGTGCCGATGTAAAAATTTGTCGCGCCGTCTTCGTCCTGGGCAGAGGTGATGGTTGCAAGGGCGTTGCCGGTGGCCCACCCGATTTCGTCTTCCCAGTCACGGCCATTGGGCGATTCCCGGTTCACCCAGATGGGCAGGAATTCATCCTGCGGTAAAAACTCACCTTCGCTGCGGCCTGTGGGGGAGTCTACATTGTCGAAGCTGCGCGGGTAGAACACCCATGTGCCCCTGCTGGTGCCGTCGTACAACACATAGACGCGGTTTACCACCGGCACATAGATCATATACCCGTCCTGGAATGACTGGAAGCGCCCGACGCCCTCTACTGGTGAGCCTGCCGGACAGGGTGGCTGCTGCCCCAGAATACTATCGTTAAAGAACCAGTCCCGGTTGCAGGTGAGCACTACTGGAATATCCAGTGTGTCCGTCAGGGTGCCACGGGTGCCGGTCATACTGAAGATCACCAGTTCCCGCAGGCCTTCTGGCACGGTGATGGTGGTCTGGCCGGTGCGGGGGAGCTGGAGCGTTTGTATACTGATGGCCTGACTGTTGAGGACTTCCAGCGTAACCGTGTCCGCGTCTACATCCCATGCGAGGTCAACCTGCCCACCGCGTACAATAGCCTCCTGCGCTACATCGAACTGACGAATTTCTGGCACGGATGATGTGGCGGTGGGTGTATCCGTCGGGGTGTTGGTGGCTGTGGCCGTGGCGGTAAACGTCGGCGTGATGGTGAACGTCGGTGTGCGCGATGGCACCAGCGTTGGCGTAGCGGTCGAAGTCGGCGTGCGGGTCAGGGTCGGTGTAAACGTATCCGTCGGGGAGGGCGTGAACGTTGGCGTCATGGTGATGGTGGGTGTC
>JBCCQC010000580.1:0-3633 GCA_039024535.1 Chloroflexota bacterium | reverse complement strand
CGTCTATGCTGAGGGTGAGCCGCTGACGGATGCCGATCTCCAGGCCATACAGATTGAACTCGCTTACGATGAAGACCTCATTGATGACCCGGTTCCTCTGGCAGACCTTGATGAGCAGGCCAGGGTGCGTGCTGTAAAAACGGTTGCAGGCTTCCTCAAACAGTGGAACCCCGTAACCCGAGAGAATACCCGGCTCAGCGGGTTGCTCAGCTTCCGGGAGTTAATTGACCTTGCCGGGTACACCGGCGGCTCACACTCACGCATCAAAGACGGGCTTACCGGGCGGTTGCAACTGGGCGACGATATCAAGCGCCGGATGCTGGTTTCATTCGGGAAAGTGAACCTGCCCAACCCCATATTTTTTGCGCTCAACGATGTGGAAGACCTGCTTGAGGAGGAGATTACTGTACATGTCCCTGTGGGTAGTGTTCATGGCGATCTGCACGCACTCAATTTGCTCTTTCCTCCAGAGAACCAGCAAAACCTGACAGTCATCGACTTCGGCAAGGCCGACGGTGTATTGCCGGATGGTACAGGCAAAGAACGCCCGCTGTTTTTTGACTGGGTGTACCTTGAACTGGATCTGCTGCTGCGCAATCGCAAGTTCAATACCTACGAGGACTGGAAAGACTGGCGTAACCTCGTCAAGAAACTGTGCAAATACGATACCCCCTACACCCTGCCAGAAGATTCCCGTAACGCACACATCCCGCTGGAAATACGTGCCCTGCGTGCCGAACTGGAAGACATTTACTCGCCGCTGATGGGTCGCGTAAAAAGCGATGTGCTGCGTGGGTACTGGGCAACCGCCAGTGCTGTGGGGATCAACTTTGCACGCAAAACCGGCCAGACCATGCTGCACCGTACCGCTGCCCTGTGGTACGCGACATACTGTCTGAAGCAGCTTTTTGCGCTATCTGACATTGATGTGGATGATTTGCCGAACGACGAGGCCCATCCCATTGGCCCATATGAGTATGGCTTCTGGCCGCAGAAGTATGATTCCCGCCGGGATAAACGCATTTTCATCACCGGGACAGATGATTGTGGCGACAACCTGAAGGAAATCCAGAACGGCGCAGCCAGCGCCGTCTACTCCCAATCTGATAATCTGGCAGCAGGAGCCAGAATCAGGCGGATGGACATGCAGCCGCGCTATGACAATATGAGTTCGCGTCAGTTTTTTTTTGCTATCATCGGCAAAGAAAAACCGGATATACGGCATAAATTCACAGTCGATGTGTGGACATACGATCACACATCTCAGTGGGATTGTGAGATCGTACAGGCGGCTATCCCCTTACCCGGAGACTGCTGCGTGATGATCGAAGAAGGTGCAGAGATGAATCTCTCGCCTCATCATCCTATCATGCGGGGCAGCACCCACATCTCCAGGTGTATCGAGCGCTTCACTGAAAGAGATCAAATCAGCAGAAAATTTAAGATCCTCGAAATGCGGTGGATCGGGTTCCCGATCCCGGTAAACTGGCCGAGACTTTTCCGAAAGTTGCCGTGGCAAGGGCTGGGAGATGTTGATATAGATCAGGCTGATGGTAATGCATCTATCATTCAGTTCAACATTCCCGATGACACCTCACCGGATGCACTGGGGGCGATGTGGAACTGGCTGGAAAAAGGAATCACAGACCACCATGCAGATGCCCTTGGTACCGAACGGGATTTCTGTCGTTCGATTGACCTTGCTGGAGAAGATGGCAAAGACGCTGACAATCCACTAACCCCCGGTTTTCGTAGCTTCCTGCTAAGCCGACGGAAAATAAAGGACGCGGGAGAGTACAAAAGCAATGAAGATCTGGTAAACATGCTTGTGCGCGAGTTCCATGAATGGCTCTTGGAAGGTAATGGGTTTCTGTTCCTGCGCAAAGTTGGCCCATATCACGATGAGGTGACAAAAATGTGGCAGGCTGTATCCCGGCGGCTGGATGAAAAGGCGGATGTCTATTATGGCAATAAACTTTATCTGGTCGTTCTGGGAGAGAACCCCGTCGATATCCATGCTGATGTGTCTTTGAATATCGCAGAGGACTTCACCATCGGGGCCGCAAAGTTCAACCGATTATGGCGTAAAAGGCCGGAGAATTTCGTATTGCTATTAACTGACCCGGAGCTTAAGCGACAGGCACAGGGCATTGACTGGAGCGCGGTGCTCTTTGAAGGGCAGGATGCAGTTTCTCCCGCTACCTTTGTACAACGCATATTGAACAAGCGTGACGAATTGCAAAAAATCGAAACACCGGAGGGCGAACACTGATTATGGGCTATAGCAAGCTGTATCCACATGGGGAAATCGGCAGGTTCAAAGGGGATGGTCAGCAATCGTTCTACTATGCGGTCAAGGACCTGCGTGATGCGGTAAATCTTGCGATTGCGCTGGGACGCCCACTGCTCGTTCGTGGGGAACCCGGAACCGGCAAAACATCCCTGGCCCGCGCCATTGCTGCCGAACTAACAGAAGGCCGTATTTACGAGTGGCGCATCAAGTCCACGGATAAAGTGCAGGATGGCCTTTACGTCTATGATACCGTCCGCCGCCTGATGGACGCCCAGATTGAAGGACGCGACGCAGATAAAACACAGCAGCAAAAAGCCCTCAACCCATATAACTACATCAGCCTCACCTACCTTGGCAAGGCGATTGCGGCAACTGACCCGGTTGTACTGCTGATTGACGAGATTGACAAAGCTGACATTGACTTCCCGAACGACCTGCTGCGCGAACTGGACGAGATGTGGTTCGATGTCAAAGAAGTGGCCGTAGAAACCAGCCAGTTCGACCTGGACAGCTACGCCACAGAGCAGCAGACCATGGACGAAAAAGCTATTCTCGCGGCTGCACGTACCTCGCCGCAGAGGGCGGAAGAATACGCCGTGATCCACGGCGGCAAAAAAGTTCGGCCCATTGTGATTATCACCAGCAACGACGAAAAGCCCCTCCCAATGGCATTCCTGCGTCGCTGCATCGTTCACCACATCAAATTCCCTGATTTGAACGCCAGTGACCCGCTTGAGGCTCAGAAAAATCGGGAACAGGTGCGCAAAATTACCCACTCCAGTACAAAAGACCGCTTTGACCTGGAGGTTGAAAGGCTCAAGGAAGATGTTATCAAGCGTGTTATTGAAATCTTCGCTGTTGTACGCAAGCAGAGCCTGTTCAAGCAACCTGCAACTGCGGAACTGGTGGAATGGGTGGTAGCGCTGCATCACCCGGCTTTTGAAGGCGAACCCCAACCGACAACGCACCATGGTTTGTTGCCCTACTGGGAACTCATGTTCAAAGACGAAGCCGACCGTAAAAAGATCATCGAGGTCTTCGCGCAAAATCCAGAGACAGCGGAGTAACCCCGCGTGAAACCGATGCACCTGCCACTCTATGGGCTATTCAACCGGGTGCGAACACGGCCCGGTCTCAGTCTGGCAGACTATAGCGAACTGCTGATGGTACTGCACCTCGGTTTCGTTGAGGGACTGAGCGCAGAACAGCCACACCCGGAACATATCGCGCTGCACGAGCGCTTCGTGGTTGAGGAACTGACGGGCGTATGTTGTGCGCTGTGGTGCAAAACCATGGAAGATGTGAGCTACATGGAGCAGGTGGTACCATCTTTCGTCCAT
>JBCCQC010000579.1:0-3634 GCA_039024535.1 Chloroflexota bacterium | reverse complement strand
GTGCCAGAACAGATAGCCTTCGTTAGATAATCAGTTGGCTCAGGAAAACGTTTTCTTGAGTAAAAGCCTAATCACAGAAGCGCATCCTGTCAACCACATGAAGTGGCGCGATGTGATGGTGAGATGATGCAACCGGATGGAGGTCTGGTGTGGTTCTGCCCGGCCTGGTACGCAACAGGAACCGTGCAAAAGCCGTTTTCACGTGCCGTCTTTGTTCCCGGTTGATGTTCTGGCCGGGCAGACCTGCTGGCACATCGCACCGGCAATTCCCCTGTGGCGCACGACGCGCTATAATCACTGGCCCGATTCCAGTATGGTAACTGACCGATGACCGCAAACGATACCCCACTCCAGACACTCATCCGCGCGGCGCTTGCCGCCAGAAAAAACGCCTATGTGCCCTACTCCGGGTATGCTGTAGGCGCGGCCCTGCGTGTAACTGCCAGCGGACGAGTGTTCACTGGCTGCAACGTAGAAAACGCCTCGTATCCGGCAGCCATCTGCGGGGAACGGGCGGCGCTGGTCAGTGCGATCAGTGAGGGGGTGCGAAATTTCGACACGATTGTGGTCGCCACACAGAACGGCGGGTCGCCGTGTGGCATCTGCCGCCAGATGATGTATGAGTTTGCGCCGCAACTGCGCGTGGTGTGCGTGGACGAAACGGGCACCATCATCATAGACAGCCCACTACATGACTTGCTGCCCTATGGCTTTGGCCCGAACAGCCTGCCGCAGGAGTAAGTGCTCATGCCAGCCAATAATCGTGCCATACGCACCCCTGCACTCATTCTGCGCCGCCGCGACTTCGGAGAGGCCGACCGCATGTTAACGGTACTCACGCCGCACCGGGGCAAGCTGGATTTGATTGCCTATGGTGCGCGTAAGGCCATCAGCCGTAAAACCGGCCACGTGGAACTGTTCACACTGGCCGATATGCTGGTCAACCTGCGCAAAGAACCCGGTGTGGTCACACAGGTGGAAATGCTGGAGCCGTTTTTGCCGCTGCGCGATGACCTCACGCTGGGCGCGTATGCCGGGTATGTGGTGGAACTGCTGGATCGGTTTACGGAAAGCGGCGACGACGAATTGAGCGATCTGTTCGACTTGCTGCGGGATACGCTGGCGCGGCTGTGCGTGGAACCAGACCCGCGCCTGGCGCTGCGCTACTACGAAGTACAGCTATTGAACCAGACCGGCTTCCGCCCGGAGTTGCAATCATGTGTGATTACCGGCGAGGCCGTGAAGCCGGAGAACCAGTTTTTTAGCTTTGCAGAGGGCGGCGTGGTTTCCCCGGAGGCCGGTTCGCATAACCCGAACGTGGCGAGCATTTCGTTTCGGGCGCTCAAGCTGCTGCGGCACATGCAGCGCAACCCCTACCGGCAGGTCGGGTCACTGACGATACCGGATCCACTGCACATTGAGGTCGAGGCGCTGATGCAGGGTTACATCACCTACGTGCTGGAAAGCCAGTTGCAGTCCGCAGCGTTCATCCGCAAGCTGCGCCGCACATCGTAATTGACTGTCAGGGGCGCAGCACGCCATGCCCCACCGTCATCAACCAATCATCCCCGCCCTCGATAATTTGTGCTACAATAACACCCTCCTGACCAACAAAAACTGCCCGGTACCCCATGCGCCTCGAACACCTGTCGCTGACGAATTTTCGCAACTACGCCCACCGTGAACTCCCCGTGCCAGATCACACGATTGTGGTGGTGGGGGCCAATGCGCAGGGCAAAACCAGCCTGCTGGAGGCGTTTTACTATCTGGCGACGGCGCGTTCGCCCTACACCACCTCAGATCGGCAGTTGATCCACTGGCGTACAGAAGATGACCCCATGCCGTTTGCCCGTGTCTCTGCGGACATCTACACAAAAGCACACCCGTTCGCCTCGCTGGAAATCACGCTGGTGATGGATACGTCTACGGGTACGCCGCGCCTCAAAAAAGTCATCCGGTTCAATGGCGTTGACCGGCGCGTGATGGATATTGTGGGCATTTTAAACGTGGTGATGTTTTTGCCGCAGGATTTACGTCTGGTGGAAGGCTCGCCGTCAGACCGGCGGCGCTACATGGATGACACACTCTCGCAGGTGGATGCGGCCTACCTCGCGGCACTGAATACCTACGAAAAGGCGCTGCCACAGCGCAACGCCCTGCTGCGCAGCATTGCCGCGAACCGCGCCAGCGTAAAAGAACTGGCCTACTGGAATGAGCAGATTATCGACGCCGGGGCCGTGATTATTGCTGGTCGGCAGCGGTTCCTGCGAGAGATCGAACGGGAGGCGCAGCGCGTCCATGCCGACCTCACCAACCGCATCGAAACGCTCACGTTGCACTATCAGCCGGGGTTCACGCCCACAGCAAAAAATGACGGCCAGCTTTCGTTTGATATGCTCGGCCTCGACCTGCACCGTGACCTCTCGCCACAGCAGATAGCACCACAGTTTGCCGACAAGCTCACCCGCGAACAGGGCGAGAGCATCAACCGGGGTGTAACGCTGAGTGGCCCCCACCGCGACGAACTGCGGATGCAGATTAACGGGCGCGATGTGGGCCTGTATGGGAGCCGGGGGCAGGGCCGCACAACCGTAATGGCGCTCAAGCTGGCGGAACTGGCATGGATGACGGAGCGCATCGGGGAGCGACCTGTGTTATTGCTGGACGAGGTGATTGCCGAACTGGATGCAAAACGCCGCGCCTACCTGCTGGCCCGCCTGGATGGGGTAAGCCAGACGCTGATGACCACCACCGAGCCAGACATCTTCACCCCGTCGTTTATGGAGCAAAACACAGTGCTACGCGTCAACGCGGGGCAGATTGAACCATTATAATCACTCGTAAAAGTTTGCAGTTTCTTTAAGTCGGTCAGCATATTGGAAAATATAATCCAGATCATCAAACGCAATACGATCTTCTTTCTTGTTTTCATCAAACAAACCGATGTATTTTTGTGATCGGTTGAAGTGAAGACGGCAAATCGGTTTACGATTGTTGTCGTCAAACAGGACGCCGCAATAGCTCATAGTGTCGCGTATTGTGACGCGCCGAGAGTCCACAATTTCACGCATTATCGTTTTTACGATGAAGTAGCCCTCAAGTTCTTCCTGCGTGGTATGAATGTCCCTTTCTTTGCTCTTGTCCTCAGGATTATCTTCTGTTTCTGTGGAGGTATCTGTTTCATCATTTTCTCCGTCTTCAACAGACTCTGCTGACGTGGAAAGCGGTGCAAGGTCAACAGATTCAATTTCGGGATCATCCTCAAGTGCAGACTTCAGTCTTTTGTTTACCTGCTTGGTCACGTAACTTTTGAGAGAATCTTTTGTAATGGACGTGAATTGCTCAACTACAGAGCTTGTAAAATTGCCCTCATATGCCTCACTTGCCAGCAGACGAACCAATTTTGCGGAAGGGGATTGAAATTCTTGCTCGATACGATGTCCAATTTCTCGTTTGTACTTGAGTTCATTTGCTGTTGACATAATATCGTCAAGGTCGAACGAAGTTTTTGTGAATCTTTTCAACTCATCAATCGTACGAGCATCAAGAGACAGAAGATTAACAATAAGGAAAGGTTTTCCATCCATTTTATTAGGCTTCTCAAGATCAGAGTAAAAATGATACTCGATACCAT
>JBCCQC010000578.1:0-3637 GCA_039024535.1 Chloroflexota bacterium | reverse complement strand
CCGTGCAACCCAGAATAACACCCTCTGCACCCTGTGCCGCCATCTGCCCAATAATCTCTATATACTGCCGCCGCGAGGGTTCATTCACAGTACCCAGCACCAGTTCATCATAAATCACATCATGGACGATTTTGCGCCCGTTATCATCCGGCATAATCACATCGAGGCCGAAGTTCTCGCGCAGTCGCCCGGCGTAAAAGTCATCCTCCATCGTAAAGCGCGTCCCCAGCAGCCCGATGTGCTGAATCCCGGTGGCCTGCACACGCTCTGCCGTCGCATCGGCAATGTGAATGAACGGAATCTCAATCGCAGCTTCAATGTGCGCCGTCAGTTTGTGCATGGTATTCGTCGCCAGCACCACACAATCGGCCCCGCCAGCCTGCAACCGCGAGGCTGCATCAGCCATCATCGTGCCCATCTCATCCCACGCCCCGGACATCTGCCGCGTTTCAATGTCATGGAAATTCACGGTAAACATAAGGCTCTGCGCGTTATGGTAGCCGCCCAGCCGCGCTTTCACCGTCTCATTGATGATGCGGTAGTACTCTGCGGACGATTCCCAGCTCATCCCACCGATAATGCCAATAGTTTTCATGGTTACGTCTCCCTGTAGATCGCGTTTCCCGTAGTATGAGCCGTCTGCATGGCCGGTGACAGGGACAAACAGCGTGTTTCTCTCATAGACAATAGAAAAACCGGGGCAGCAGTCGCTCGCGCCGGCAGATGGTTCATGGTAACGTGTAACGAGTATGGCCCCGGTAATTAGCGGCGGGACGCCAGCGGTTTTGCGAAGATCATGCGCCCTGCCGGACGCTGAATAAGTTTCGTGACCTCCACGTTGATCGTGCGATCCATATAGCGGTTGCCGTTTTCCACAACCACCATCGTACCATCTTCCAGGTAGCCCACACCCTGAGAGTCCTCGCGGCCTTCCTGGATGACATGGACGGCGAATTCCTCGCCGGGGATGTAAATGGCTTTGACGGCGTTTGCCAGCTCGTTGATGTTGAGGACGACCACGCCCTGCGCTTCTGCCACCTGGTTCAGGTTAAAGTCATTGGTTACAACCACGCTGTCGCGTTGCAGGGCCAGCGCCACCAGCTTGTCATCCACGGCGGCAATATCCGTAATGTCATCGTCGATAATTTCCACTTCGATAGTCGGGTCGCGTTGCAGTTCGTTCAGCTTGGCAAGGCCACGCCGCCCCCGGTTGCGCCGCAGCGCATCGGACGAATCCGAAACCTGATGCAGTTCCGAAAGCACAAAACGCGGTACCAGCAGCGTCCCACCGAGGAAACCCGTCTGTGCCACTTCAACAATACGCCCGTCAATCAACACAGACGTATCCAGCAGCAGGTCGCGGCCTGCCCCGGCATTAAACGGACGATTGGACTGTGTATTGAACAACTCAAGCACCTCGCGGGCGCGGTAGCCGAAGATCGACATACCCAGATACCCGAACAACAGCGCCACCATCGGCGGGATAAGATTGCCGAAAGGATCACCCAGCAGTGAAATCGGGTAGGCCAGCAGCAGCGCCAGCCCCAGCCCCAGCCCCAGGCCAAGAATCGAGACCAGCAGCACCTCAACGGAAATAGCCGTAAGCGTGCGACGAATGAGAATGACCGGGCGAACGGTCAAATACGGGGTCATAATCAACCCCACAAGAATCCCCACCAGCGCGAAAATAAAGCCGGTCGCACCCGGTGGAAACTCACTGAAGACGTCGGCATTCTGCACACCAATGCGTGCCCCGACGATCATGAAAAAGAACATGCCGAAAATGCGTGAGATGAACTCCGCAGACATAGGTTTAGATTGTCTCCCTGCCCGCGTTCCCCTGTGTGGCCGGACGATGAAAGGCTGCCAGCAGACATCAGGTTTCGCAGGCGATAAATCCAGCGAAAAGTGTTACGACGTTACAATGAACCAACCCGATTATAAACCCTCGTTAAAGAGTTGCAACGCAAATTTAAAAACCCGCCAACATCTGGACGGTTGTCATAGGTCACAGGGTTAACACTGGCACACACCCCCACGATTTAGAATAATAAAGCCCACTTCAATGACCTTTCGCAGAAAACAGGAAAAAAACGTGGTCGTCGGTTTTGTATTCGTAGGGGTTGTGCTGGCGCTGGTAGGTGCCGGTTTAATGTTAAGTGCGCTCATTCCAGAAGATGCCATGGTAGCAGTCCCGCTGCCACAGGGGAACACCCGCCGCGTCTTGCTGCCGGTAGGCGTGGTGCTGTTGATTATCGGCGTGGTCATGCCCACCATCGGCGTAACAACCATCGCCCCACCCCCGACGAACACCCCCACCCCCACAGCCACACTCGCAGACACAGCAACACCCACACGCACGCCAACCCGCACACCACCACCCACCATCGCCATTGTTCAAACGGCCACACCGCGCCCCCCCACCAGCACACCGCGTCCGGCAACCTCAACACCACCCGGCACACTGGCCCCACAGCAGTCACTGCGCGGGGAAGGCAACCTCAGCGCCGGTTAAATGCGTGCGTCCAGCCACCCCGCTACATCATCCAGCACCTGCTCTTTGATGATGTCGTTAATCAGCTCGTGGTAGCCGTCCGCGTACTCATAGCGCGTTCTATCCTCCGCGCCAATGCTCGGCAGTATCGTCTGGCTAACGTGTGCCGGCACAAGCGCATCTCCCGTGCCGTAGTACAGCAAAAACGGGTATTTGATGCCGTCCAGGTTCGCCATCACCGCCCCCATCGTAATTTCCATCTCCACGCTCAGGCGCGGCGTGGCCCGGTTATGCCCTAGCGGATCCGTACTGTATTTTTCCACCACCGCTGGATCGCGTGAAACAGTATTCGGGTCAGCACCGGGGTTCAGGCTCATACTCGGGGCCACACGAGACAGCATCCGCGCAATAGTTTTATACGCTGGCGAGATGTTCGGTGGCGTCAGCAGCGGCGACGACGAAATTAACCCCTTCAGCGGTCGGTCGGGATGATGAATTGCATAGTCCATCACAATAAGCCCGCCCATACTGTGCCCATACAGAAACAGCGCCACATCCCCGAAGTGCGCTTCTACATCGTCCAGCAGCGCGATCACATCTGCCCGGAAGTCCGCCCATGTGTTAATGTGCCCCCGTTGCCCGGCGCTGCGCCCATGCCCGCGCAGGTCAACACCCTGCACGCCAATGCCCATCGGTACCAGCTTATGCACCATGTTCATGTACCGCCCGGAGTGATCCGACCAGCCATGTACCAGCGCCACCACCGCCCGCAACCCATCATCAGGCAGCCACCACTGTGTATGCAGTTGTGTGCCATCCGCACTTCGGATTGTTTTGCTGTCGTGGTTCACAGGATACCCCCTGAAATGTGCGCGTTTGCCCATCTGTAGTGTAGCATGAGAAATAGCCTGCATCACCACCCGCAGAAACGAAGTTCACCACTGGAAACATATGGCCTGCACGTGACTGTGATACAATGACCGTAATAGAAATAAGGAGGTAACGCACGTCAACGACCACCGACTCAAAGTCGGTGGCTTGAAGCCAGACGGCTGAAAGCCCGTGTTGCCCAGCCTCAGCCACGCCGAAGGGCTATGGCTACGTTACGAACGAATACACAGGCACTCCGGGGTGACGACCCGG
>JBCCQC010000577.1:0-3662 GCA_039024535.1 Chloroflexota bacterium | reverse complement strand
CTTGCACGGCTACCCCCCGCCATAGCGGGTGAACCGCTGCAAACCGAACTGGCGACGATTGAGACGATTACAGTGGAGTAGCTACTGTTGCTGCTGCTGTTGCTGTTGTTGATGCTGTGGCATCAGTTCGTATTGCGGGATGACAATGCGCGGTGCGTGAATCTCTTCTTCGGCTGGCAGCGCGTCCAGATTACTGACTTCCACCTCAACCTCCAGCGTAGAACTGGCCTCACCCCGGAAAACACCTTTTGTCGGCGGCACATCGGCATAGTCACGGCCAATAGCCACCCGGATGTGCTGCTCATTCACCAGCAGGTTATTTGTCGGGTCAAACCCCACCCACCCCAGTTCCGGCAGCCACACCTCCACCCATGCATGGGTAGCATCCGCAGCAGAACGATCTTTATCCGTGCGATGGTACAGATAACCGCTGATGTAACGGGCTGGCATTCGCAGGTCACGCAGCAGCGCAATCATAATATGTGCGAAGTCCTGGCACACACCAAGCCGCTTCTCAAGCGCAATCTCAATCGGTGAATCTGCCGCCGTCACATTCTGAATATAGTCGAACGTATCGTAAATAGCCGTATTCAGTTCATGCACCAGCGTCAGCGGGTCAGCGTGGCGCTCCAGTTTCAGGTCACGCTTCAGTTGATCCAGCAGTGCAGAGGGACGCGCAAATTTGCTGGGCATAATCATATCCATCAGGTCAGCATTGGCATTCACCTCTGCATCCAGCGTGCCCCATGCATCCTCCGCGAGTGCATCCGGCAGTTCAGCAGGTGGTTTCACCTCAACTGTCGCCTCTGTGCGGATTGCCAGCTTTTTGTGCCTGCCAGGAATATCAAAAATGTGGATGACGTTGCCCAGATAGTCTCTGTGAACCAGATAGGTCGCCTGCGGGCGAATGTCCAGATCAAACTGAATACAGCGCTGTAGTTTATCGCTGCGCGGCTGCTCACGAACCTCCATCACCGTGTCCCACACCGGTTCGTCATAAGTGAACATCGTCAGATGAGTTATGGCATAATACATAAAAACCCCTTACTTCAGTGCTGCCTCGATGGAATAGTTGATGTACGCTTCGTAAAGGCTATCATGAATCTTGAATGCCTGGCGTTTTATATTCATTAAATAGTCGTGAAAATCGCCATCAATCACATCTCCAATCTCATCAAAACTCAACGAAGACTGCAACCGCCCCGCCAGCCGATTCACACGCTGGTTTTTATGACGCATAGTTACATCGGCCATCCGGTCAAGCGCATGAAGAATGCCATCTGCGCAAAAGCGTGCCGACCGGGGAAACTCCGGGTTAAACAGCAAAAACTCGGCAATCCAATCAGGCTTCATCTCCGGGTTATAGACCTTACAGTAAGCCTCAAACGCACTCACAGATTTAAGCATCGCCACCATTTCGAAGTACTCGTTGCCCTTGTTGTTATCGGCAAAGTCTTCGTTCTGCTGCAACTGCACATTCAGGAATGTCGTCAGCGCGGTCAGGCGCTCAATGTAACGCCCCACCTGAATAAAGTACCAGCCCTGGTTATGATTCATAGTCGCATCGGTAATCCCCTGGAACAGGTGTGACCCATGCTTCACGGCCACAAAAAAGTCATGTGGCGTATCGCCCCACACCTCATCCGGGTCTACAGTATGCACATCCAGGTACAGCTTATTAATCTGCGTCCACATCTCAGAACTCACCTGCTCACGTACCTGGCGGGCATTTTCCCGCGCAGCCGTCACGCTGTGATGTATAGAAAACGGATTTTCCGCATCAAACGCGAGCGTTTTCAGGATGTCTTCCGGTTCGGGCAGCTCGTCGGATGACACGCGGTAGTCAATGCTATTCAGCAGGCGCATCAGGCGCGGTTCTTCAGAGATTTCGGGGGAGCTATCCAGCATCAGGTTTTGATGCACATCAATGAGGCGTGCCGTATTCTCGGCGCGTTCAAGGTAGCGGCTCATCCAGTACAGGCTTTCCGCCACACGAGACAACATATAACTATCCGGGCCGTCTATCTGTGCAAAACCCATGTGTCTTTACTCCCTCCCCCCTGCGATGAATTAACAACCAGTGATCCTTTTTTGAGCGCCACGCGCGTAAGACCACCCGGCACAATGTTCACTTCACGACCAGCCAGCACATACGGGCGCAGGTCAACGTGACGCGGTTCGAACCGTTCGCCATCTACAAAACACGGCGAGGTAGATAGCTGAATCGTCGGCTGTGCGATGTAGTTGCGCGGATTCCCCCTGATGTGTTCGGCAAACTCGTCCTGTTCCTTTTTCGTGCTGGCCGGCCCGATGAGCATCCCATAGCCGCCAGCCTCACCCACAGCCTTAACCACCATCTTATCGAGGTTCTGCAACACATGGTCGCGGTGTTTCTCGTTGGTCATCAGGAACGTATCAATATTTTGCAGAATCGGATCTTCGCCCATGTAATAACGGATGATGTCCGGCACATAGGCATAAACCGCTTTGTCATCTGCAATACCCGTACCCACCGCATTTGCCAGCACCACATTACCGGCACGGTAAGCATTAAACAGCCCGTTCACACCCAGCGTAGAATCCGGACGGAAAGCCAGCGGATCCAGAAAATCATCGTCCACACGGCGGTAAATCACATCCACCCGCTTGAGGCCAGCCGTAGTACGCATGTACACCACGCCATCATGCACCAGCAAATCGCGGCCCTCTACCAGCCGAATACCCATCGCACGAGCCAGAAATGTATGTTCATAATACGCAGAGTTAAACACACCCGGCGTCAGCAGCACCACGTTGGGGTTATCACGGTGCGGCACTAATGACTTGAGCGTGTTCAGCAGCGTAATGCCATAGTGGTCAATAGGGCGCACCCCATAGCGGCTGAACAACTTCGGGAACACCACTTTAGCAACCTGCCGGTTCGCCAGCATGTACGATACACCACTCGGCACGCGCAGGTTATCTTCCAGCACAGCAAATTCACCATCCGGCATCCGTATCAGGTCAGTACCGCAAATAGACACATAGGCTTTGCGCGGCACAGTCACCCCGCGCATCTCACGGCGGTAGTGGCGGCTGCTGGCAACGAGTTCATAGGGAACAACCTTATCCTTAAAGATTTTCCCCTCGTGGTACACATCATGCAGGAACACATTGAGCGCGTTAATCCGCTGCTTGAGTCCGTTCTCCACCTTTTGCCACTCATCGCCAGTAATAATGCGCGGCAGCAAATCAAACGGAAAGGTGCGTTCTATACCTTTGGAATCACCATAGACCGTAAACGTAATGCCCTGGTACAGGAAGGATAGCGAGGACGTTTGCTGGCGGTGTCGGAGTTCATCCGCTTCCAGCTGGTTGAGGTGATCGAGCATGGTCTGGTACGGAACGCGGGTTTCCCGCGCGGTATCGAACATCTCATCAAAAGCGGGGCCGCTTGCTTCATAATTTGCAAACGACGCGGAGAGTGAAGAAGATAGCGTCATTGTGTTTTCCATCTATGTGTTGTCTACGGGCCGCATTTCGACCAGTTCAAAATCAGTTTCGCTCATGCTACCCGTGTTCGTCTGGAACGTCAGGGACTTGCTCTGGTTGGCCTGCTGCTGCATGGCCCCGGTGATGACATGGCCGGTGGTGTCATACAGGTAAAGTTTACCGTCTCGCTT
>JBCCQC010000576.1:0-3679 GCA_039024535.1 Chloroflexota bacterium | reverse complement strand
CTGGTATTTTCTGGTGGTAGTACCGGTGTGGAGGAGCGGATTTACGGCTCGGTTGCGCTGGGCATTGACGATGAACGACTCGCCACAGGGATGCCGGTTCTGGGGCCATCAGACTTCGCAGAGCGAGCGTACAAAGGCGTTCTTTATGGCTTCCCGTACTACTTTCGTGATGAGACTATCACTGTGCCACA
The DNA here is from genome assembly GCA_039024535.1 of Chloroflexota bacterium. Classification (GTDB taxonomy): domain Bacteria; phylum Chloroflexota; class Anaerolineae; order Aggregatilineales; family Phototrophicaceae; genus DAOTTY01. The sequence continues at coordinate 3,488 of JBCCQC010000576.1, read as the reverse complement.
CAATCTGTTTGCCAATCCGCAGGCCATCTGGGAACTGGCAGCCGCCGACGGCATTAACACCCGCCCGGAATTGCGCGGCATGGCATTCTCGCCAGATGCCCCCGCCGGGGAAACCGCCCCGGCCAATAGCATCGACATTCGTTACCGGGCCACCCGTGCGCAGTGGTTTTATGATGCAGAGCGCGGTGTATATACCCGCATGAGCGACGGCCAGCCACACTTCGACGCGACCACACAGCAGCAGGTAAGTGCAGAAAACGTTGTGGTGATATACGCCGATCACTACTTTACAGACATTGTAGAGAGCGAATGGCAGGGCAACAAAAGCTACAGTATCGAGATTAAGGTCTGGTTCGAGGGTGATGCCGTGCTGTTCCGCGATGGCCGCCGCTACGATGCACGCTGGATACGTCCCACACGCGAATCTATGATTAGCCTGACCCGTGCAGATGGTACCCCACTGCCGTTCAAACCGGGGCAAACATGGTTCCAGCTTGTGCGCCTGCCAGAGCAGATGGAGACCGAATCGGAGTGGGTGCGCAGCGAGTAGCAAAATCACCCGGCTTGCGATAAGATAGCATTAAGGTAGTACAGGTTAACGTAGAGGCAAACAGAGACGTACCATGTCACTTCAGGACATCCAGAATGGCATTGCGGCGGCGCAGCAGGGGAACTACCGTACCGCCGACCAACTGCTGCGGCAGGGGCTGCACAGCGAAGAAGTGGTGGGGAACGTCCGGGCGGTAGCGCTAATGTGGCTGGCGACCACCAACCCCAGCATTGAATTCAAAATACAGTGCTACCAGGCCGCGCTCCAGGCAGACCCGTACAATGCAGATGTCAAAACAGGCCTCGGAGAGTTGATTGCATCGCAGACGCCGCCGCCAAACCAGTACCAGGAACCGCCACCGTCTACATCGCCTCCACCGTCCGCCGCCCCGCGTGATCCATTCGCAGTGGGTGGCGGGAATGCGCCGCCCCCCCCACCAACATCGCCAGAAATATCAACCACCGCACAGAAGGTACCACGCCTGTGGGAGTTCGGCATTCGGGGTGGCCCGAACGGTGTCGGCACCGGGTTTTTGATCGTTCGTGATGGTCTGGTGGCAACATCACGCTTTGTGGTGGGGACAACCACCCGTGTAATCCTTGAAACACGCGACGGGCGAGAGCTGGACGGGGCCGTAGTACGCTCCTACCCTGAGCTTGACCTGGCATTTATCAAAATTCGGCTGCGTGTTTCCACGCTACGAGATACATCCCCGTCGGCGATGGTGCTCCCCGGCACACCGCTGATTGCCGATGACTACACAGAACGCCAGATTCACGGCCAGTGCCGCGAAACGCTGGAAGTACCAACAGAGGGCTGGTTCCCGACGACATTCTCCGACCGTTTGCCGGGGGCATTTACCGGGGCACCCATCCTCGATGACGAGGAAGACGTTGTTGGTATGCTTACCCGGAATGCGACTCGCAATGGCGGGCAACTGTTCGGGCTGCACATTTCGGTTATCCGCCGCAAGTTCGAAGAATACTACACAGAAACCCGCCGCGACCCGGAACGCCTGTACTGTGGTACCTGTGGCAACCTGAGCAAGGCGGGGGAGGCCGGTCTGTTTTACTGTGAGGCGTGTGGCGCATTGTTCCCGTTTGCGCAGAAGCTGCACCGCACCCCACACCCACAGGCGCATCTGTATTACCCGCAACAATCCACTGACGAAAACGAGGAGGCCAGCACATAATGTTTGGTTTTGGTGGGCGCAGCCAGCCCAACCGAGATACTGGCGAAAACCCCAACATACGTACCATCAAGCAACATGCCGATACCATTGATGCTATTCTCGCGCAGATCGGGCTGAACCCGCAGGATGTGAGAATGAATACGGATGAAGGCTACGGCTGGAGCTTCCGACGAGGGTCTGCGGTGATCGAGGTTTACCTGTCCCAGCAGGAGGGTGTGGGTTTTTTGCAGGTACTGTCCCCGATTATGCACATCCCGACGGTGAACGTGCTGCCGCTGTATCGGCGTCTGCTGGAACTGAACCTGCAACTGACAAGCGCGGCAATGGGCATCTACGGTGATGTAGTATATGTATTCTACGAGCGTCCGCTGGTCGGGCTGGATGCAAGTGAAGCGAACGACATTATCGGCAAGGTGGCGGGATATGCCGACGACCTCGACAACCAGCTCGTCGAGGAGTTCGGTGGGCGGCTTTACATGCAGGTGTAGATCGTAGATCAATGGGGCATGGCTATCATGCCCCATAACACTATCCCGCTGTGACAGGCATCTTCTTCAGCACATCACACATAATTTCCACACCGCGCACCAGCACATCATCTGGCTGCATGGCAAAGCAGATGCGCATGTAACGGTCGGGGGCATCCCCGCGCACAAAGGCATTACGCCCCGGCAGGAACGTCACGCCCTCGGCCTCGGTAGCCGCATAAACATCAGTCGCAGTCAGTTCTTCCGGCAAAGTCAGCCAGATGAAGTAGCCGCCGTTCGGTTCCACCCACTGCAACCACTCCGGGGCGTTGGCACGCAGTGCATCCACCATCAGGCTGTATTTATCCCCATAGAATTTACGCGCGGTGTCCAGCATCTGGTTCATCTCGTCGCGCACAATCAACTCACCGACGATCTGTGACATGAATGCACTGGTGACGGCTGTTTTGGCCGCTTTGATGCCCTCGGCCTGCTCGGTTTTTCCCCAGATCCAGCCCACGCGCAGTGCCGGCAGAATGAGTTTGTTGAATGATCCGGCAGTAATCACACGCCCGCTTTCCGTGTCAAACTCGCGGATGAGCGGCGGCGGCAGGTCATTCTCATCGAAGTAGAGCATCTGGTATGTGGAGTCTTCGCAGATGGTGAAGTTGTATTTCTCTGCAAGTTCAACCAGTGCGCGGCGTTTTTCTGCGGAGTAGGTGTAGCCGGTGGGGTTGTGATACGTCGGGATGCAGTAAAACATGCTGATGCGCTCACCGTGCTGCCTGCACAGGTCTTCCAGCGCATTCAGATCTGCGCCATCAGCCTCCATCGGCACGCCCATCACCTCGCAGTGGTTCAGTTCCAGCTTGCTGATGAGGTAATAAAACGTCGGGTTCTCTACCAGAATGATGTCCCCGGCTTTTGTACTGTAGCGGGCAATCTGGTCTATGGCCGGGATAGCGCCCGCTGTGATGTGGAGTTCATCTGGCAAGACAGGCGTTTCCTGCTGTGTGTTCATCCATGCGGCAAGCTGCTCCCGTGACCACGGATCACCGGCGCGGTCGAAGGTATATTGCAGGGCCACGTCACGCTGCATCAGGTCGGCCATGATGTTCGTCAGCAGGTCACGCTGGATCAAATCCATGTGCGGGTAGCCACTTCTCAGGTCATACTCGGAATAGGTCATGGGGTTTGCCCTCTGGAACTGTACGAATTTTCAAATCTCGGCACAGTATACCCCAATATTTGAGGGGCAGGAAAACGTGGATATAGCTAT
>JBCCQC010000575.1:0-3684 GCA_039024535.1 Chloroflexota bacterium | reverse complement strand
GGCATGATGTGCGCGACGTGACGCTGCACTCGCTGCGGCGCAATATTGGGCTGGTGCATCAGGATGTGTATCTTTTTGCAGGGACGATTGCGGAGAATATCCGCTATGGCAAACTGGACGCCACCGACGACGAGATCATCGCCGCCGCGAAACAGGCCAATGCGCACGAGTTTATCACGGGCCTGCCGGACGGCTACCACACGGACATCGGGCAGCGGGGTGTGCGGCTTTCTGGTGGGCAGAAGCAGCGCCTGAGTATTGCGCGGGTGTTCCTGAAGAATCCGCCTGTGCTGATTTTTGATGAGGCGACGAGTTCACTGGACAACGAGAGCGAAAAAGCCGTGCAGCAGTCGCTCGAACGGCTGGCCCATAACCGCACCACACTCGTGATTGCACACCGCCTGTCCACGATACGGAATGCGCAGCGGATTGTCGTGCTCACGGAAGATGGCATTGTGGAACAGGGTTCTCACAGTGAACTGCTGGCACGGGGTGGCACCTACGCGCGGCTGTATAACACGCATGTGGAATCGTCGGATATGTTTGCGGGAGTGTAACAGCGGCTATCGCAGGGGCTTGATGATTCAAGCCCCTACAGGCGTAATTTCAATCACTACACGCGGGTGACGTACTCGCCGGATTCGATGTTTACACGGATGGTATCGCCTTCGTTGACGAACATCGGCACCTGAATCTCCAGTCCGGTTTCCAGGGTCACGCGCTTGGTGGGGTTATTGGCGGTGTCGCCAGCAACGGCCATTTCTGCGTCTGTGACTTTGTATTCATAGGTGTTCGGCAGTTCGTAGTCGATGATTTCATCGCCGTATTGGATCAGGTCAATGTTCATGTTCTCGATGAGGTAGGGCAGCGCGTCCTCAAACACAGAACGGTTGACCTGCGGCTGCTCATACGTGGAGGTATCCATAAACACGAGGAAATCGCCATCGTCGTAGAGGTACTGCACCTCGCGGCTTTCCACGCGGATGTCCTCTACCGAGTCACCGGAGGTGAAGGTCATTTCCGTCAGGGCACCGCTGCGCAGGTTGCGCACCTTTACGCGGATGGTGGCTTTGCCACGCCCTGGCTTGCGGTGTTCGTAGTCCATCACCTTGTACAGCTCACCGTCTCTGGTGAAGTTGGTTTTCTTGCGTAGCTGGTTTACGTCGATCATGTTTTATTCTTCCCGCTAAAACTGTTTGTCGATTGCGCGGGAAGTATAGCATGGCGTTTCGTGCGCTAGTAGAACGAACTCCCGTTGGCAACAGCACCGGCTCCCGGCAGACCGTTGAGGAACTCCTCGTTGTTTTCCGTCTGTCGGAACTCGTTAATCAGGCGCTCCCATGCACCTACGGAACCCATATCCATGTCTTCACCCAGTCGCGCCACCATCCGGCGCATGGTGTACACACGCTGCAACACATCCGGGCCAAGCAGCAGTTCTTCACGGCGTGTGGAGGATTGCTCAATATCAAAGGCGGGGAAGATGCGGCGTTCCTGAAGTTTGCGGCTGAGGTGCAGTTCCATGTTGCCGGTACCCTTGAACTCCTCGTAAATCACATCGTCCATCTTGCTGCCGGTGTTCACAAGGCACGTGGCGATAATCGTCAGGCTGCCACCCTCTTCGATGTTACGCGCGGCACCGAAAATGCGCTTTGGCGGGTGAATGGCGGATGGATCAAGACCACCGGAGAGCGTGCGGCCACTCGTTGGGACGACGAGGTTATAGGCACGGGCCAGCCGCGTAATGCTATCCAGCAGCAAAACCACATCGCGGCCTGCTTCTACCAGGCGGCGGGCACGGTTCAGGGCCATTTCTGCCACGCGGACGTGGTGCTGTACTGGCTCATCAAACGTGGAGGCGACCACCTCGGCTTCTACGCTGCGGTCAATATCGGTTACTTCTTCCGGGCGCTCACCTACCAGGCAGATCATCAGGTGAACTTCCGGGTAGTTGCGGCTGATGGCGTTCGCAATTTCCTTCAGCACGGTGGTTTTACCGGCCTTCGGTGGCGACACGATCAACCCGCGCTGGCCCTTGCCGACGGGTGCGATCAGGTTGAGCAGGCGTGTGGAGAGAATGCGCGGGTTGGTTTCCAGATTAAAGCGTTCCGTCGGGAAAATTGGCGTCAGGTCTTCGAAGTAGGGGCGGTTCTTCACTTCGTCTGGCGGGTACCCGTTGATGGCCTCTACACGCAGCAGGCCATAATACTTTTCGCTGTCTTTGGGCGGGCGCACCTGCCCGATAATCATATCGCCGGTACGCATGTTGAAGCGTTTGATCTGCGTCTGGCTGACGTAGATGTCGTTGGGGCCACTCACGAAGCCATCTGCACGTAAAAAGCCCATGCCATCGTCCACGACTTCCAGCACGCCGCCGCGCAGTTTATAGCCGCGCTTTTCGGCATTGTAGCGCAGTAAAGACAGGACCAGATCCTGCTTTTTAAGGCGGCTGAACCCGGCCACATCAGCGTCGCGGGCCATCTGGCGCAGTTCTTCGAGCGTTTTACGCTCTAGCTGCGCAATATCCATGTAATTGCTGTTATTGTTATTACGGGGCATAAACCCACCTATTCTTGATTGTGTGTATCTGATCTGAGGAGGTTGAAACAAAACGGTTGATAAGTCATGGAATGATGATAGGCGCAGCACGGCGGCAGCCGGGGATGCCCTGCGTGGTTGCCTGAATCGTTTGTCCGGGTAGCTTGAAGCAGAAGATGTGATATTGCGTTAACAATATAGCACACAAAGTTGGTATGGTCAAACGTGTGGTGTTAATTTTGCGGGATTGTTATGCATTTTCGATGTGACAGGTGTTTATGGGTGGGCGATGGCGTCGTTTTTCCCGGCATAAGCGTCGCACAGGTTTTGCAGTGGGCAGGCGGCACACTTCGGGTTGTAGTAGTGGCAGTAGCGCTGCCCGTGGGTGAGTGTGGCCCGGTGGAAGTTATACAGCGTGTGCGGGTCTGCGGGTAAAAGCTCCAGCAGGCGGCGGTGGGCTTTTTCTGCACTGGTTTTGCTATCTATCAGGCCGGTGCGTTTGCTCACGCGGTGGACGTGCGTATCTACGGGCATGACCGGGCGGCGGAAGTAGAACAATAGCAGCAGGGTGGCGGTTTTGAGGCCCACACCCGGCAGGGCCAGCAGCCACTCCAGCGCGTCCTGCGTGGGCCACTCGTGCAAAAAGTCGATGGTGTATGCGCCGTGTTCTTCATAGATAACCGTGAGTGTTTTCTGAATATTCCGGGCTTTGGCCTCCGGGTAGCGAGACGGCGCCAGCAGTTGTGTCAGTTCGGCAGGGTCTGCTGTGCGGATTTTGTCCCAGTCGCCATAGTGGTTCCACATGTTGTTGTAGGCTGCGCGTTCGTCAGCGTGGGTGGTGCGATGAGACAGCATTGTTTTAATCAGCCGGGGAAAAATATCACGGTCGCGGTGCTGTTCAAGGCTGAACTCGCCATACGCTGCCAGTTCACGCTTCAGGATTTCCTGTGCTTTTGCGCGGAGTTCTACATCAAAGTCGAATAACATCACAACAATTCCAGTAGTGTTCACAGGGTTTGAGGATGGTATGCTAACGGTTCATGATGAGTCAAAGATGAGTTGAGGGTAAGATGCGCTATGTGATTGTGGATGTGGAGGCGACCTGCTGGGAAAAAGGCACACGCATTGATCGGCAGGAGATTATCG
>JBCCQC010000574.1:0-3711 GCA_039024535.1 Chloroflexota bacterium | reverse complement strand
TACCCATATCCTGAATGGGGGGAAGATTATTGGCAAAAGGAATGCCTTCTGCTCAATCAAGCAAGCGAAGCCAACCATGCCACAACCGTTGCCATCCCGGTTCACCATCGGATGCTCGCCCAGGAAAGCCACCCACCTGTGCAACCGCGTGCCAGAATTGGCGAACCGTTATGGTGTTGGGATCACTGTCTGTGCGTGCCGCCATAATCTGCACCAGAAGCGGTTGAACAACATCAACGGCTTTCAAATGGGGCTTTGTTCTCGCCCAATCGCGTAACTGGAGCAGTCGGATCGCCAGAATCGAGAGAAAAGCGAGTAAGCGGTGAAGGCGGAGGGCTTTTTGTAATCGTCTTTGCTCCATACTGCAGCCGGTTTTCAAACATTTGTGATATTCTTCCACCACCCAACGATGGGTGTACCAATCAACGCGCTCAAGTGCATCCGTGACGGTTTCGACGGGAACCGAGGTCAACAACAGCCATTCAATGGGGTCGCTATCCGGGTCTGGATTCGGCTCCCATATCCGTACTGACCAGAGGTCTAAGCGGGTTTCTTTTCCGGGACGGTTACGCGGTGAGCGGAGGGTGACCGATTGCCAACTAATGGCAAGCTGTGCCTCTCGTTTGGGTTGCCCGGTCTGCGCGGGAATAGTCAGTCTGCGATAGCCCATCGGGTCAAGTTGGCGTAAATCGCTGACGAGATACCGTGGGGTTTCTTCACTCCAGTCCCCACCCCGTCGGTTTTGCAGAATCCGCACACAAAAATCGATCTCCGTATCCGTGCAGGTTTGGAAAAAGTCGAATATGTCACATTCACGATCTGCCACATGAACCCAGTTTGCTCTCGATGTCGGTTTGCCAATTTCACCAACCGCTTGCCATGCGCAGGATGATTGTTTGTCTCCTCGTTGCCGACGCTCTGTTCGCGTTTCTGTCCGTTTGCGGGTGATATGAGGGCGTTGCCATACCTGTTGATAGGCTAATCCCATCACTTCCCCCGTATCTGCTTGCAACGCCAATGTGTTGTGCAGCAACATCCCACGCCCATTGTGATCACCGATGGGTCCTAATCCCTCGGTTGCCTTATGCGAACTGTAATCCAACTCTGTGATGTCTTGAACGAACAGGATGGTTTTATCCTCCTCATCGCAACATTGACGGGTTTGTTGCCAATGGGGTTGGCTCAATGCCTCCATAGCTCACCGCATCGTTATCCAGCAGGTGATAGGTCGCTTTTTGTGATGTCCAACTGCCCATTTGCTGCGGTAAGCTATCATTTGGGCGACGTGCCAACTGGGCGGCTATCTCTAATGCTCGCTCTTCTCGACGTTTATCACCCAATTTCACATTCCCAAATTCTTGCTCTGCCCATTCTTGTGCGTTTGGTAACATCTTATCTCTTGGTTTTCGTCACTCCACCCTATTTTACCAATCCATATTTGTGGGTAACTGTGAAGGCTTTAGCCGTGGGGAGTATGTCAACTTACAGACGCTGCAATTGCTGGCGTGCTTTTGTGTGCTGGCTCAATCGACACGGCCCGCTGGAAGAACCTGCGCTTCTGCTCGTGACTATTTGCCAGCAACCCGCCCAGATACCAGACATTGGCATTATCAGGATCCTGCTTCATCAACCCCTTGACGATCCTGACAGCCCCCTGTCGGTCGCCACTTTTTGCCATAGCATACGATTGCTTCAGTAGCTTGCTGGACGACTGTGCTGGAAGTGCTGGCCTGACCTGTGCTTCAATAACGTTCGGGTTGGTCACTTGAATGTTTGGACGATATTGTCCCTGCTGCAGGCGTAACTGTTCCACCTGTAACTGTGCCTGCATGGACTGCATGTCCAGCATTTGCTTTTGTACATCCAGACGTTCTTTGTCACGGGCGATGTGCCCCGTACTTTCTGCAATAAATGCCATGCGGAAGCGTTTTGCATTGGGGATCATCTCGAATTCGGTGTTGGTGCCACCAGTACCCACGATTACAAGAGTTTGAAAACCCAGCAAACGACCGATGATCGTTTCTTCGACCTCAACGGTCTCGATTTTGTCGATAGTGAGGTCAGTAATCTTCCGACGTATGACCCCCTTCTTACCCAGAATACGACGGTCAGTAATGCCGATTTCTGTTGTCAGGTAGCGCATCAAGCCGCTCAGACCGGGAATAAGGATCATGAACGGAAGCAGGATGAACCATATACCGGTTCCAGTTGAGAGCGCCAGTATGCCAAGGATGATAAATGAGATGATAGTCGCACGGATAGATACACGAATCATTGACCACCAATGCAGTCGCGTTTTGTGAGCGAGTATCTCGCCGGGAATTAGATTCTCTTCAATGTAGCTCATGAAATTAACCCTGGATTACCTTTAGATTTATGGTGTTTCCACAAATTTACAATTAAATCAGAATTAATGCAATGAATAGTTGTAGATAGTGAAGTAAAATTCATGTTTTATCAATTAAATTTACCTGTTATTGTTTTACTAATATATTGACTGCGCATTTACACCAGATTGCGCTATGCTGAAGCGGTAATCAGTGCTCACTCTATCCACTTGCATTCACCTGAAAAGGTATTCTGGGGAACAACTATGCACTTCACCACACAGCAGTACACCGACGACTTCACCGAGTTCGAAAGCGCCCTCGCAGAGTTCCTGCACCATGTGCCGGCAGATGGCTGGAAGAACCCTACCGGCACCCGTGACAGAGACTGGACGCTGCACGAGGCGCTGGCCCATGTGGTATCTGTAGCGCGGCTGTTCAACGAGGCGATCACCGCAGCGCTGACGGAAACCCCTCTGTTCCTGCCCAACTTCACGCAGCGCGAACATTTGCAGGAGTGGAACATGGTGCAGATTGCTGCACTGGTGAAGACCTCCCCGGCAGAACTGATAAGTATGTTGTTCAAAGAACTGAACGTTGCCCGTGACCACGCAAAAACGCTCTCCCCACAGCAGATGGCAATGACAGTGGCTGTACCGGTATATAATCGGCCCCTCACTGTGCGTGACCTCATCGATTTTCAACTCTCGCACGCAGGCAACGTCCATGCGGCGCAGTTGCCCCGTGCTATCGGTGCGCCCCCACTGTGGACGCGCTACAGCGACCCGCTTACACAGCGCCAGCTTGACCGGTTCATTCGTCACTTTACGGTAGCCTACTGGCACACGCTGGCGCCGGAACTGTATGTGAAGATTAACATGTTGGTGCAGCACGAAAATGAGGGCGGCGCGTGGCATCTGGTAGCGGCCCCGGACGGTGGCCTTGCCGGGGAGGGCACACTGCCCGACGCCGATTACACGGTGACGTTCGTGGATGCCAGTACGTTGTTCGGGGTGTTTACGGTGGCGGTGCCACTCAAAGAAGCACTTTCCAGCGGGGCCATGACTACCAGCGACGACTGGCGCAAGGTGTTCAAGGTACTGCGCTACTTCAGTGCAACGCCGCCCGCCTAGCGTGCGGTGGAGGGGGGGCGTGTGTTGAAAGCAGTTTGCAGCTTTTCGTAGAGGGCATCCGGGCCAGCCGCCAGCGTGATGATTTCCAGTTTGCCGCCCTGCACGATGGCTTTTATCATCGCGGAGGAAAAGTTGCCTGTGCTCGATTCCTTTGCAATTTTGTTCGCGGTGCGCCCACTGCCATCAATCACGATGACCGGCACAGCGCGTTCGCCACGTGCGCTGGCAATATACACATCATACTGCGAGAT
>JBCCQC010000573.1:0-3711 GCA_039024535.1 Chloroflexota bacterium | reverse complement strand
CGCCAAAGTTCACGACCGCCATACGTAGCGTCGTGTCTGATGGTACCACCCGGCGGTACTCTGAGAGCGTGGTTAATGCATATTGCACTGCTTCGAAGCGCAGCGCAAGTGGGTCTGTGGCAGCCGCGCCAGATTCCACCCCCCCCATACTGCCAGATTGATCTACCAAAAATAGCAGGTCGATGCCCTGGTAAGTGTTCGTTTGTGCGGTGGCCGGGCGCAGCAGCAAAGCACACAGCCCCAGTGCCAACAGCAGCCCCCAGCGCGCAGATGTGTCAGTTTTCATCGCCATTACGCCGTTGAATTTCATCAATGAGTTCGTTGAGTTGTAGTTCAAAGCGAACGGACAATCCCTTCTCGTCGTCCAGACCTTTGTCACGCAGCGTTTGCAGCCGTTCCTGTAAAAATTGAACCACTCCCTCCAGTTCTTCGAGGGTCAGTAGCGTACCTGTGTCATTCTGCTGCACATAGTCCGTTACTCTATCGAGGTCTTGCTGCCATGCAGCGGGTACGTCACCACTGTAATCATCCTGCAACCAATCACCCAAGTTGCCTGTATCAGTGTTCGTTCCAGGCAGGTTGTTTACACCTGCACTCAAAAAGTCTGCCATAGCATTCTCAGATGGCGTGTCGTCTGCATCATTGTTTTCCATGGCGTTCCAGCTATCACCACCACTGCTGCCTTCAGCATTTCCCCGACTGCTACCTGCATGAAAGCCGCTGTTGCCGGAACGCGCCCAGCCGCCGGAAGATGTGCTGGTGGGGTCAAATCGGCCACTATTGCCGGTATCCCCCCAGCCGGACGCGCCAGATGAATCTGTATTCGCACCTGTCCAACGAGAGCCACTGCCAGTATCTCCCCAACCCGTGCCACCACCAGCCGGCGGCGGGGGTGGGGGCTGGCCCCAACCAGGGTTGTCGTCAGCAGTTGCTTCTGGCGGGGTGTTGTCAACCGGATTCCAGCCCGTAACCTGTGATGACGACGCACTGCCAAACGAACCGGGACGTGCGCCACCCGACGACGATGCGCCGCTTCCCCGCCCGGTGGTGCGTGTCTGTGGATCAGTCTCATCACCCTGCCCCCAGCCGCGTGTGTTCTCGAAGGCGCTGTTGTCAATTTAGGCGTTGTCTGCCCATGTTTGCGCAGGGGGCGGGCCAGATGCCGGGGGCGGGGGGGCGGCCGGTTCTCCATTGCTTTCATCTAAACTTTTCAAGAAGTTTTCGACATCCTGCGCATCTTCTGCTACGTCAGAAAATGAGGTGGGCGCTTGCACGTCAAAGTTCCAATCGGCGCTGCCGCCCATATTGGCATTACCGGGTACCCCGAATGAGGGCGAAAAAGATCGCTGTGCGCCATTAACCGGGTTACTACTTTCGCCTGGCAGGACCGTCGTAGTGTCAGCATCCATCGAGGACTCACCAGATACCCACTCACTACCAGACGATACCGTAAAGCTGCTGCGTTGAATGGTTTCCCGGTCGTAAGTCTCGTCGTTGCTCGCTTCTATTTCTCCCACCTTCCCGGGGGCGGCAGCGCCGTCTCGCGTTGGGGCTGTGTATGGGAGAGCCGTATAGTCATCGTTTGTGGGGGCTTCGTCGGTGTCAGCATCGTCGTGTGGGTTTGTGCCGGGGGCGTCCCATGCTGGTGTGTTTACCATCTCAGCAGCGGTCGATGCTTCGGATGCCCCTTCGTCTGATGTGGGTTCCTCGTCGTCTGTGCCCGATTCCTCCGTACCCATGCCCGGCGATGCTGGATCTGAGTCGTTCTGGATGGGCGTATCTGGTGATGGTGCAACATCCCGATCCCCTCCCACAGGGTTTGTACTGGAGGCTATGGCAGTTGTATTTGCATCTGGCGCAATGGGCGTGGTTGCGGTCTCATCCGGCGTAAGGATAATGGCAATATCTTCACCACGTGCCATGGCGTCCAACGCTCTGGCACGGGAGGCATCATCCAGTGCTAACCAGCCTGCCATATGCTCCGACGCACCAAGCCCACGCAAGCGTCCGGTATCTGTTAGCAACCCGAAGCTCACAAGCATTTCAACGATATTCTTAGAGCGAGCCGGGTTAATGCCGTTGTCTATCAGTTCGCTGGCACTTCGAATAGAGTTAAAAGACAGTGTCGGGCCCGATGCTGCATCGATCTCATTGGCAATGACCCCAGCAACGGTAATAATCTGGTAATGTCCGGCAATTTCGATGAAATCCATGTAGTCTTGAGACATAGTTGTATCCATGTAGTCTGTTTGCAAAGCAGGGGCAGGCAAAAACCCACCCCTGTGAACGGTTACTTCGGCATGTAGACAAGCGCGTACAGGCGGGATAGCTTCAGAATGTCGAAGACGGCCCTTGCATTGATGGTATCATCTTCATCAATCGCATCCATCCAGTCATTCCATGCCCCCTCCTCAGATGTCCAGTCCCGCCAGAGTGCCGCGTAGTCCTGTGCCTGATTGCGATAGCGGTCGAAGGTTCGCTGCACAAAGTCGTCATCAAAGGTTTGCTTATCCAGAACGAAGGTGAGCAAACTCTTGATAAAGATGTGCATCTTCGGGTCGTCAAGCAGGGAGGGAATATTGAATACGCGCTCCTCGCCATCACGAGTGATGAACAGTGCCTCATAGCCCTCATCGCCGGGTAGTTCCTCGATGTCGATCTCTCCTGAGGCAAGTGCCATACAGAATACCCGCGTCCGGTCAGACTCGGTAAGGGCAGTGACCACTAACGGGTGCAGCAGGTTTTTACGGGTGCGTAAACGTGCTACCATCTGCTGTTCCAATCGTAGCGCCTCTGCTTCTGCTTCGTATACAGACGTGAGTACGGGGCGTTGCGGTGGCCTGTCGTTCGGGTTGTTAGATAAATCATGGTTCAGGCGGTAGTAATCCTGTGCTTCTCGCAAGGAGGATACACCATTGAGTGGTACCATAGACACACGCTGTAATAATGCCAGCGTGTAAGCATCGGTCGCATCCAACAGGCGGGTGCTGTTCGGGTTAGGCATCCAGGGTTGCAAGCGGTTGTACAGGCCATCTCTGCGTTTCAGCACCTTCGCCGCCACGATGACGTTGGTGTAGGCAGCGTTGTTTGCCACCCAATCGTCTACCAGCAGCATGGGTTTCGCCACAGTGAACAGCCTGTTTGCCATATTATCCAGCTGGTTGTCGCTATCAGAGAGTGCGCCGTCACTCAGTAGTTTCTCAAGCGTTTCTGTCACACGAATGGGTTCAGTGTACCCGGTTGCCAGCGCCAGCAAAGACGCCTTGAAGTCGCTCAGTGTTTCTGCTGTCAGGCCGATGGGCTCATCGCCGTAGTGCAGGTAAAGCGTCACGGTGCCTGTTTCGTCAACCTGCCAGAAGAAGCGCCCGAGCGCTTCGTGACTTGTATCGCCCATGTAATCTCTGTACCACACCTCATCCAGGGTGTCTTCTGTACCCGGGCTTGTCCAGATATAGGCACGGGACGCAATTTCATCCATTTCCTGCCGGTGAAGCGTGGCTGCAAGCCGTTCTGCCAGTACACGCCCGAGCAAAGTATCGGCGGTGTCCGTCGTGACGCCTAGGTTATCCATTTGCGCCTGTAGAGACTGCTGTGCTGCCAGGACAACCTCCGCAAGCTGCTCCAGCATACCCAGCAAATTCTCGCGCTCTACATCGAAGGCCTCTTCTGCCTCGATGTTGCGCTTCAGCCTTTCAATTTCCGCCTCTAGCT
>JBCCQC010000572.1:0-3716 GCA_039024535.1 Chloroflexota bacterium | reverse complement strand
CCAGCATCGAAGAAAAACGCGACCGCATCGCAGCACAATAATCCCACATCACCGGGCGACCCACCGGGTCGCCCCTACCACCATTTACCCTGACCCACCCCACCACAAGGACAGACACTCACATGCAACTCTCTCTCGGAACCTACCAGAACGCAGTAGACGCCGCCCTTACGGAGATGGCAACCGATAACATCATTGACCGCATCTGGAATATCGACCACACCGTCTGGCAGGACGACCCCACCGAGGTGGCAAACCGCCTCGGCTGGCTGACCAGCGTGACCATGATGCGCGAGAACATGGACAAAATTAACGCGCTCGTCAGTGCGGTAAAAGCTGATGGTTACACTAATGTGCTTCTGCTGGGCATGGGCGGCAGCAGCCTTGCCCCGGAAGTATTCAGCAAGACATTCGGCCCGGATACCAGCGGCTTACAGGTAGACGTGCTGGACAGCACCGACCCCGGCTATGTGCTGGAATATGACAACGCGCTTGACCCTGCAAAGACGCTGTTCATCGTGGCGACCAAGTCCGGCGGCACGGCAGAAACGCTCTCCGCATTCAAGTTTTTCTACAATAAGACGGTCGATACCGTTGGCGCAGATAACGTGGGACAGCATTTCGTCGCCATTACCGACCCCGGCAGCAAACTCGTGGACATGGCGAAAAAATACAGCTTCCGCGAAACATTCGAGAATGATCCCAATATCGGTGGCCGCTACTCCGCGCTCAGTTTCTTTGGCATTGTTCCGGCGGCACTCGTCGGCGTGGATCTCGACAGGCTGTTTGCCTCCGCAGATGAAGCCATTGCCAGCATCAAAGCGGCCCCGGCAGAAAACGCGGGTGCCATGCTCGGCGCGGCGATGGGTGAACTGGCAAAACAGGGCCGCGATAAAATCACGCTGGTACTCTCCCCGGCCATTGCCAGCTTCGGTGACTGGGTGGAGCAGTTAATTGCCGAGAGCACCGGCAAAAGTGGCACGGGTATTCTGCCGGTGGTGGGTGAGCCGCTGCAAAGCCCGGATGGGTATAAGGACGACCGTTTCTTCGCTTACATTCGCCTTGATGGTGCATACGACGCGGAAATCAAAGCACTGGAAGACGCAGGCCACCCGGTCGCACGCCTGCAAATCAACAATACATACGACATGGGCGGGCAGTTCCTCATCTGGGAGATGGCAACGGCAATTGCTGGCTACCGCATGAACATCCAGCCGTTTGACCAGCCGAACGTGGAATCTGCGAAGAATGCGGCCCGTGCCATGATTAAAGAGTACGAGGAAAAGGGCGAACTCCCGCCGCTGGCTCCCACGCTGGAAACGGACGGCGCGAAGGTCTACGGCGTACATGCCGCTTCCCCGGCAGATGCACTCGGCGCGTTTTTGAGCAACGCGGAAGAAGGCTCCTACATCTCTATTCACGCCTACATCCACCCCACTGCTGAGACTGATGAGGTGCTTACACAACTGCGAACTTCGCTGCTGACGAAGACGAAGCTGGCAACCACGGTGGGCTATGGCCCGCGCTTTTTGCACAGTACCGGCCAGCTACACAAGGGAGACAGCGGCAAGGGCCTGTTTATCCAGATTCTCGGCGCAATGCCACAGGACGCCGACATCCCGGACGAAGCCGGTAAAACCGAGTCTGCGATGACGTTTGGCACGCTCAAAGAAGCGCAGGCACTCGGTGATCGTCAGGCGCTGCTGGAAAACGACCGGCATTTCATACGCTTCTACTTCGATGACGTGATTGCAGGCATCAAGGGGCTGGCGCCATAGCAGCCACATAACAAACGATAGGCGCGGTCGAACAGTTTATTGTCGTCCGTTCGCAGGGGCGCAGGCCATGCCTCGCCCGACTGCTACATAAACTTTCTCACTTCTTTACTTTTTCTTTACGTTTGTGTTCTTGCCATGAGTTACGTAAAGGTGTATACAGTTTCATATATTACGTAATCTGTGAGGTACCAAAGGATGAGCAACACGAGCGAACAACTCAATACTATTATCAACGACGAATCGCTGGACGCAGACGCAAAAATCAACGCAATCCTGAAGCTGGGGCTGGATGAGTTCGGCATGGACATCGCCATCGTCAGCCACATTGAGGAAAAGAAGAAGAAATACACCGTGCTCTACAGCCAGACAACCGGCGCAGAGCTGGCCCCCGGCACTGAGTTTGACCTTGGCGTGACGTATTGCAGCATGACGATGAAGCTGCCAAAGGCGCTTGCCATCCCGCACATGAAAAAATCTGAGCACCAGCGCCACCCGTGCTACGAAGCATTCAAACTGGAATCGTATCTCGGTTATACGCTCACCCGCGACCGCAGGGTTCACGGCACCATTAACTTTTCCAGCCCTGCTGCCAGAGATCAGATACCGATGGCGCATCGCAACCTTGCAGAGCAGATGGGCGAGGCGGTGAATACCCTGCTGAAGCACAAAGACGCGGCGTAATGCCTCACACGCGGCGGCCATGTGCAATAGCATCGCAGGTGGCGTATAATTTACACACTATAAGCATCAGCCAGAAGACGCCACCATGACCGATTACGTCAAAGTGCCCTATGTAGAGCTGCTCCAGCGTGCCGCACGCATCCGCCAGGAAGCCGAAACCATCAAAGCAGAAATGCGAACCCTGCGTGAAACAATCGAGGGGCTGGAGTGGATGGGTAAACGTGCCGACCGCTTTTTTTCCCTGTGGAACGAAACCCTGCCAGAAATGGAACAGTGGGTGATGATCCTGGAAACGTTCGCCGCAGAACTGGAAGAACAGGCGCGGCGTATGCAGGCCGCAGACGAGGCATTTTAGCGCCCCCGCCCGTATAATCAGGGCAGATGAAACCGCAACTTTCATGGAGAGTGCTATGACGCCCGTCCGATTTGCTGTGCTGCTGTGCGTGGTTATGCTGGTGGCCGGGTGTGCCCCGCGCCCGGATGCCCCCGTGCCTACCATTGCTGTTATCGTGGAAGAACAGCCCGCGCAGGCCGAGGCCGCTGTTGCCGCCACTGCTGTGATTGAACCGACAGAAGCGCCCATTAATGCGCTGCCGCCCACATGGACACCCACACCACTGCCCACAGTCGCGCCGCCGCCACAACCACAGATCACCGGCCTTGCTCCGAACGTCGATCCGCAGCAAACTCCGCTCCCGCCCCCCGGCGAACAGCTCACATTCTCTCGCAATGCGGATAGCAGCCCAGCCCGCGATGTGTTTGTGATTGACCTCGCCAACGACATCACCCGTAACCTGACAGACAACGCTGTTTCCGATAGCTCGCCGGTGTGGGGGCCAGACCAGCAGCGCATTGCGTTCGTCAGTGAGCGCAACGGCCAGACTGACCTCTACAGCATCCGGCAGGACGGAGAGGATTTGCGCCAGCTTACTGATGACCCGGCTGTGGAGCGGTTGCCGCAGTGGGCACCGAACGGGGCATACATTGCGTTCATCTCCGATGCAGGTAATGCGACAGGCGAGTTATATGCGGTGTCTGTGCTGGGGGGCGGCTCTCCGCTGCGGCTGGCACAGGGTGTTCCTGCCGGGGCATTTACGTGGTCGCCAGAGAGCGACAGCCTGATCTTTACCACAGGCAATCCGTTATCGGGGCCGTCGCGATTGTACCGGGTGGGGCTGGATGGTGTGCCACCGACCACGCTGCTGTTTGCCTCCGATGAACTGGAAACTGTGACAGCCCCGGCATGGTCGCCGGATG
>JBCCQC010000571.1:0-3722 GCA_039024535.1 Chloroflexota bacterium | reverse complement strand
TGGAGTGCCTGCTTATCATTGCGCAGGTTAATGCCGTTTTCCTTCTGGAACTCATCGGCAATCCAGTTGATGATGCGCTCGTCGAAGTTATCACCACCAAGGAACGTATCACCGCTGGTACTGCGCACCTCAAATACACCATCCCCAATTTCCAGAATCGACACGTCGAACGTACCGCCACCCAGGTCATATACCACGATGATTTCGTTCTTGTTCCCGTCCAGGCCATATGCCAGTGCAGCAGCCGTCGGTTCGTTGATGATACGCAGCACCTCAAGGCCAGCAATACGGCCAGCGTCCTTGGTAGCGTTACGCTGTGCGTCATTAAAGTACGCCGGAACGGTAATCACTGCCTGTGTCACCGGCTCACCGAGGTAGGCTTCAGCATCTGCCTTGATCTTGCCCAGTACCATCGCGCCGATCTCTGGCGGGCTGTAGGTGCGGCCACCCATGTGAATCTGTACGTCACCGTTGGGTGCAGCGCTCACCTGATACGGCACCGTGCTCACGGCTTCCTGTACTTCCTTGTCCGTGAACTTGCGACCCATAAAACGCTTCGCAGAGAAAATTGTATTCTCCGGGTTTACAACTGCCTGGTTACGCGCAGATTTGCCCACGCGGCGTTCTTCCGTCTTCGGGTCAGTAGCGACCACAGACGGGGTCGTCCGGTTGCCCTCAGAATTCGGGATAATCGTCGGATCTTTACCTTCCATCACGGCTACTGCCGAGTTTGTAGTTCCGAGGTCAATGCCGATGATCTTAGCCATATACCTGTATCACTCCTGTTTTGTAGTGTTTGTTTTACCAGTGGATGCAACTAGCCTGCAACGCGCACGAGTGCCGGACGCAGTAGCTTTTCGCCTTTGATGTAACCTTTTTGCAGCGTGACCGTAACATGGCCGCTTTCAATATCACTGCTGTCATCAATGCCGAGCCCCTGGTGCTTATCCGGGTCGAAGGGTTCACCAACGGGGTCGATTGCCTCGATTTCGTAGGTTTCCAGCAGCTTATTCAGCTTACGCCCGATTGCTGAAGTGCCATCCAGCCACGGGGTATCCTTCACATCCTCCGGGACGTTTTCCATTGCCCGTTCAAAGTCGTCAAGGATAGGCAGTACCGACTTGATAATATCGACCGCAGCGTTCTCGTAGGTCTCCACGCGCTCACGCTCGGTGCGCTTCTTATAATTATCAAAGTCTGCAAGGGCACGCTGCCACTTGTCATGATTCTTCTGTGCTTCTGCGCGGGCTGCTAGCAAGGCTTCGTCCGTTTCACTTTGCTCATTCTGTGTGTCATCTGCCGATGATGTATCAACCTCAGTGACTTCGGCAGCATCCTCTGGTGCGGGGCTGCTGGCGACTGTTTCTGAGACCTTCTCACCATCCGTTTTTGCCATTTCGTCAGTCAACGCTGATGAACCTCCAGTTGCATATATCTGTACCGTAACAGCACGATATTATAGCGACTCACAGGGGGTATTCTGCCTCACCTGTAATAGAATTGCGTAAAAATTGATTACATCGTGTGAGGAACCCGCACAGGGTTCCCATATACACTGAGAAGCATAGCAGCAGATTGAAAGATTTTTAGAAGTCGCGCACTAGAAAATTATCAGAGAATATTCATCCAGTGTTTTATGGCAGCCGGGGATTATCAGAATCGGTGTCATCCTGCCCATACAGGTCACGCAACATGGAGGACATCAACTCTGCCATGTAGCTTACCGCGCCAATGGCCCGTGCATAGTCGATATGAGTAGGGCCAAGCACCCCCAG
Source organism: Chloroflexota bacterium (assembly GCA_039024535.1). Taxonomy (GTDB): domain Bacteria; phylum Chloroflexota; class Anaerolineae; order Aggregatilineales; family Phototrophicaceae; genus DAOTTY01. The sequence goes on along the minus strand of JBCCQC010000571.1, from coordinate 1,947 downwards.
CGTACCGGTTGCCTGGCCGGGGATACCATAACGACTCAGCACCATCGTCAGGTGGCTCAGTTCTTCCCAGCGGCCATCCCCACCAATAATCACCTGCACATCCTGCGGCTCACTGTCCGTCGGGATGACATCCGCGAGAATCATATCCAGTACAGCGTTTTCCTCAAACACACGCAGCACCTGCCGGGTGCCTTCCTGCTTATTAAACGACGTGACAACCTCACTCAGGCCATCCCGGTAAACCACTCGCACACGGTTGCGGTCGGCACGCTCCATCAAATCGGCGGCCAGTTCGCAAATGTCCCGATCCAGCGTACTGGATTGAATCCCCTTGCGCCGCACCTCATTCGCGTCCAGCCCTGCGCAGATGCTGTTCACGCGGGAAGCAGCCTCACTCAGCGCCGTCTGCGATAGTGGCTCTGCGAGGTTCAACATCTGCTGATGCACCAGACCACTCTGCGTCACCAGCACCATCAAGCACAGCCGCCCCTGTATTGAAATCAGTTCCACATGCTTGAAGCGGTTCAGGTCAGCAGCAGGCGGTGTCACAAGGCTGGCAATCTGCACCGTGCGTGCAAGCTGCTTTGCTGCCCCGCGCAGCCATTGTTCCATAGCTGTGGGCAGGCTTTCGATGCGCTCCGAAATATATGCCTGTTCTGCCGGGGTCAGGCTGTTGCCATCCAGCAGCCGCCGCACAAAATAGCGATAGCCCTGCTCGGTTGGCACCCGCCCGGACGACGAATGCGGCGCCACAATGTAGCCCATCTCATCCAGCGCGGCCAGTTCATTGCGGATGGTAGCCGAACTGTAGCCGAGGCCGTACGTTTCTTTCAGAAATTTTGAGCTTACCGGGTCGGGCTTTTGCGTGTAACTGCGCACCACCAGCGACAGGATTTCTTCCTGGCGGCGGGTAAGGTCTGGAAACTGTGTGTTGTCTGTCATTTTGAGTAGGCGTTGATCCTGCTGACGGGTAACGGTAAATCTCATATTCAGGAATTTTATGGTACATCGGATTGCGCCGTGATACCATGACAGCATAGAATCGTGAATGTAACAGGAGACATACGATGGGTGAAAAAACGTTCGAAGTAACCACAGACAACTTCCAGAATGAAGTGCTTGGCGCCGAAGTCCCGGTTCTGGTGGACTTCTGGGCAACATGGTGCGGGCCGTGTAAGATGATCGCCCCGATTGTGGAAGAAATTGCCGCCGACTATGAAGGCCAGGTTCGTGTGGGAAAGCTGGACGCTGACGCCCACCAGGACATCCTGATGCAGTACGGCATCATGGGCATCCCCACGCTCATTCTGTTCAAGGACGGCGAACCGGCAGCACGCATCACCGGGTACAAGCCCAAGGACAAAATTCTGGCAGAAATTGAGCCACACATCTAAACACCGTCCCATCACCGCAATTCAAAACGCCCGCGATAGTGCGGGCGTTTTTGTTTTCCATCAGTCAGACGCCGGTTCTGATGCCGGTTCTTCCTCCGGTGCCAGCGGAATCGTAAAGTGGAACGTGGTGCCTTTGCCCAGGTCACTCTCCAGCCATACGTTCCCGCCATGCTGTTCGATCAGCCGCCGCGTCAGGTACATGCCCAGCCCGGTTCCCGGCTTGGCCTGTGCTTCATCGTTGGTACTACGGAAGTACGGCTTGAACATCTTTTTCTGGTCTTCTTCACTGATGCCAATGCCATTATCGGCCACGGTGATATGCAGGAAGTCTCCCAGCAGCTTGCCATTTGGATCACGCTTATCACGCTCTACCGAAGCATCCAGTGTGATCGTCGCTCCATTCTGGCTATATTTATTGGCATTGCTCACAAAGTTCGTCATTACCTGAATCAGACGGTTCGGGTCGCCATAGATGTCTGGCAGTTCTTTGTGAATAACTTTGTTATCGAGGATTTGCTCTTTTTCTTCGATCTGCGCGGTGAACGGACGCAGG
>JBCCQC010000570.1:0-3732 GCA_039024535.1 Chloroflexota bacterium | reverse complement strand
GTTTGTAGCGTGGGGCGTGGCGTTTGGCTGGCTGTACCGTGATATTGCTCTGCTGCCAGTGAAGGGTAAGGCTGCTGCTCCGGCTACGGCGGCAGGTGAACCCGCGATGGAAATCCCGGAAGCGCATGTTGAGCGTATGGGCCGTCGTGAATTTCTGGTACGTGTGGGTGGCGCAACAGCAACGCTGACCGTGGTGGGGGCAGGTCTGGGCCTGCTCATCGGTGAACCGGGTGAACCGTCACCGTCGGTGGCCCTGAACGGGGATGATGCTGACATGGCAGCAGATAGCAACGCGCTCCCGAATGCCAACGCTGAAGTTCAGCCCGCGCCGGGAATGCGCCCGGAATATACCCCGGTGGAGCAGCACTACCGCATCGACATCGCCTCCCGCCCGATTGAGATTGACCTCGCTACGTGGACGCTGCCATTTACCGGCCTGATTGCCGAAGACCGCGAATTCACGATGGATGAACTGCGAGCGATGGACAGCATCGACCAGTACATCACGCTCCAGTGCATCTCCAACCGCATCGCCGGTAATCTCATCGGCACAACGAAGTGGACGGGCGTGCCCGTGCGTGACGTGCTGGCACAGCTTGACATTGACGAGGAAGGCAAGTGGCTGCTGATTGATGGTGGCGACGGCTTCTTCGAGTATGTGAGCATCGACATGATTATGGCAGATGAGCGCATTGTGTTCGCTTACGACTGGGACGGCCAGCCCATCCCGGAGCGTAATGGCTTCCCGCTGCGCATCTACATCCCGGAACTTTACGGTATGAAGCAGCCGAAGTGGATTACGGGTATTGAAGTGGTCGCAGAAGACGAGCGCGGTTACTGGGTGCGCCGTGGCTGGTCTGCAACCGCTGTGATGCAGACGACTTCTATTGTGGACACCATCGCCAACCAGGATCTGTTTGAGGACGAAGACGGCAACATCCGTGTGCCGGTGGGCGGCTATGCGATGTCCTCCACGCGCGGTATCTCAAAGGTTGAAGTCAGCGTGGACGGCGGCGAGTGGGTAGAAGCACAGCTCCGCACGCCGATTAGCGACAAGACGTGGGTATTCTGGCGCTACGACTGGCTGTTTGAGAGTGGCACGCATGAGTTTGCGGTGCGCTGCTACGAAGCCGACGGCACCATGCAGCCAGAAGAAGAGCAGGACGTGCGCCCGGATGGTGCCACCGGCATTCACTCCGCGAGTGCCCGCCTTGCCAATAACCTGATGGAAGGCACTGAAGAACCGGCAGGCGCATAACCCGCCATCCCCGGCCAACCGAATAGCATTCCCGAGAGGTGCGGCACTGTCCGCACCTCTTTTGTATTCCGTTTCGTCTCGCATTCTCGCCCCGGATGCGTATAGTTGACGGTAAGACGCACACACAGACCGGAACCTCCCGCCATGACCGACGACCACATCACGCCCATACCCCCCTTCATCCCGGAACCCACGCCACAGGAACATCTGGCCACTGGCATCACGAAAAAAGAGGCGAAGGACTTCGACGGTGCGATTGCAGATTTCACCGCCGCGCTGTCGCTCAACCCGGACTATGTGGCGGCCCTGCTGGAACGCGCCGAGTGCCACGGCGAGATCGACTGCTATGACGAAGCTGCCGACGATGTAGACCGCGCCCTTGAACTGGAGCCAGAAAACCCGGACTGTCACTTTGCGCGGGCAGTGTTGTACTTCCTGCGCCGCGATTTTAAGTCTGCGCCAGAGTGGGCCAACAACGCGCTTGCGCTTGACCCGGATCATGCGAAGGCGCTGCAACTACGCGCGGCGTCACACTTTGGCAATGGCCGCTATACGGATGCACTGGCCGATGCGCTGCGCTCTGCGGAACTGGACGATACCAACGAGGCCACGTATATGACCATCGGCGCGTGCTTTTTGCAACTTGGCGAGGCGTGGCGGGCGATGGACTACGTGAGCCGCGCCATCAAGCTGGCCCCGGACTACAGCGTAGCCTACGAGTGGCGGGCGCGCCTGTACGAAATGCGCGGCGACGAACGTAAAGCCCGCCGTGACTTCCGTAAGATTCTGAAGATACCGCCGTACAACGCCGCCACGTATATGAAGCGTGGGCTGGCCCACTGTGCGGAACAGCAGTTCAAGCACGCCCTCGCAGACTTTGACGAGTCCCTGCGGCGGGATGACACCAACCCGGACGCCTACATGTGGCGGGCCGTGGCGCACTTTCAACTGGATCAGTACATGCGCGCCTACGAAGACCTCGAACGGGCGGGGCGCTATCGTCCGCGTGACCCGGAAATTCGGCAGTACCGGCAGATGGTGCTGGCAAAGCTGCGTGTGAAGTAAGCATTGCTATACAGATAACACATTCGGGAGCAAGACAGATAATGCTATCTCTTCATAGAGCGACTTTTCTGCTGATGATCGCTATCGGAATGATGTCCGTTTCAGATACGGAGTTGGCTTATGCCGAAGATGACGGTATTAAATTTGATTGCCTTCAGTCATTTGACTATTTTGCCTATGCGATACAGGAAGACCTTACCAGAGATGACGAGTTAGATATTTCGTGGATTCCACAGTATGAGTTCCCTGAGACAAACGAGAAAGGCGACAGAATTTACCACTTCAATCGTGTTCTGTTCTCACGCACAGTGAATGGTGGACAGGAAATATGGCTAGAATTAGGGTCTACGCCACGCCTCTACGACGAGCCTGTATTTGGCATCTATCATGTCAGTGATAATTCTCTGACACTTGTGCCACGTCGTATCGGTGATTTCTATGCGATTTCTCTGGCAGATGACCTGGTGGTTGACAATAGTGGAACAGTCAGAGCAACGACAGATCAGTATATATTTGAGAATATTATCGTTCCTGCTGATCAGAATCCATTTCCATCTTCTTATGCCAGTGTTGCAACCTATGATGAAGCAAATAACGAATTTGTGCCAATCAGTGAATCCCCTCAGATACCATTTGACTCTGAGACAAGGGGGCGGGATCCTTTCACACGACTCGTTGCAGATTCCAATGGAACACTGTGGTTGTTTTTAATCTTCGATGATGTTCACCGATTTGATCCAGCAACAGATACATTTCCACTGGCTCAGGAACTCAGTGAGACCGTATTTGGAAACCTCAGTCCAACAATGAACGGTTCCATGTTTATTGATATTGAGGGTGTGAATGCGTCCTCAAGCCCGTTTTCCCCTCAATTGCCAGTGGAGGACGCCTTCTTTGAGTTTTTCCCTGCAACCGGGGTAATTCAGGCTATTCCTGCACCACCCATTCCATTGCTTAATAGACGGCCAATACTTGTTGACCAGAACAATCGCCTATGGTTCAGCGCAATGGCTTATCTTGAAGATGGGCAATGGACGGTTGTAAATCCTGACCCTGCTCAAACACAGGATGTATTAAGCCGAGTACAATTTCCTTCAGTTTGGACATTCCCCACACCCATCCTGTCGGACTCAGCCGGACGCATGTGGTTTGAAACCCGTGGAGACAACAACTTCGGGACAACAGGTACAGCGTGGTTTGATCCAGCAACAGGGAATGGCTGCAAGTTCACAAATTCAACCGGAAATGTCATCGAAGACGAAGATGGTTATCTCTGGTTGTTTGATCTGGCGACAAGCGCACTATATCGTTCGTCAAAAGCATCTGATTGGTAGACTGAAAATCGCTTTCGTGCTGGAAAAAATGCTCTCACCGCGCCAGTGAGAGCTACTTCATCCGTGATACTGATT
>JBCCQC010000569.1:0-3739 GCA_039024535.1 Chloroflexota bacterium | reverse complement strand
TGCCAGACATCCTCGAAGCGTGGGATTTCATCTACAGAGCACAGCATCGTGGTAGCGACAACATCGGATACGTCAAAACCGAGTGGCACGGGCCAACAACCTGTAGAACCACTCACCTCCACATGTATCCAGATGATCTCGCCTACGGCATTGGCTATGGTTGGGCACGTCGCTTCCTTCCGGTTGGAACACGCTTCGTAGTCGAATATGAGAATGCGGCAACTACCCTCGACAGGGGCGGGAATGAAACCGTAATTGTTATAAGCTGGTAAGATAGCTCTCACGCTATTGTGCAGTTGACAGGCCAGTTCTGTAGGCGAGTATATCTCGCCCATCCCTACCTACCACAGAAGCGGTCTTACCGCGCCGTGATCTCAAACGGCTCACAGTCCGGCGCATCGGCATCCCACCACCACGCCGCCTTTCCGCCGGAAACCGCCCACCTGCCGCCATAACCGCTGTCGCAGACACCACTTCCAGCCATTTCGTTGCAAATAGTGTCTAATCACTGTGCACAGAAACAGGATACTATTTTTCAACGTTCAGGCACAAAAATCACACGATACCGTGCAAAAAACACCTTTGCACCCTGCTATCTACGCACCCTCACCTTAGACCCGCTACGCACCCCATCCGCGAACACATGCGCGTGTATATGCTCACCCCCTCACGGCCACACCATGCTACACTATCCACAACCCGACCCCGCCGCTGCATCCCTCAGGGACAGAGCCTGTGTCACACGACACAGGGCTATATTGAAAAAGCGATACACGGTTGGCTCCCCTTCCCTGTTTACGGGGAAGGGGCCGGGGGATGGGGTTGGGCGCAAATTTCCGTTGACGATTTGTTCATTAAAACACCAGATGCCCTTTCCTTATGACTGCCAAAAATGGGCTACTGGAGCGCGGAACCGGGAACCCTGCACCGCCGTTCAATATCAAATCATCGGCGGGAAACTGGAAAATAGCGCCACCGCCGCCGCCATACCTAACCCGTGTAGCAGGCCACGCTCTCGTAGTCCACAAACTGCACGTGGTTTTCCATACTGTCGATCCACTCACTGTCGCCGGTCTCCATGTCAACGCGCCACAGCGAGTCGTAAATCTCTACAGAGTTGCTGTTATTGCTGCTGGTGATGTACATTGATCCGTCACGGTAGAACGTCAGCCCCTCCACATCCAGGATCGCGCGGCCATTCTGCGTGTTACGGAACGGCACCGGGTCTACCGCCATCACAGTACCCGCACTCTCATTAAAGGTGTCAAAGTCAATGCGGGCCAGGCGGCTCACATAGTCGTCGCTGGCGGCAATCACATAAAACTCGCCCGTCTGTGGATGTATCGCAAACCCTTCCACATCCACAAAATCCGCCCCCCGGAACTGCGCAATTTCGACTTTCACATAGTCGAAGCCCTCCCCGAACACCCCGCGCACAATCTCGCCGGTGTTGGGGTTAATCTGGAACAGGAAGTTATTGCCGTCCTGGGTAACGGCCCACAGAATGCCCGTCGTCATGTCCACGTCAATGCCGTCCACATCAAAAAGCGTGTCGCGGCCCAGACGCCGGTTACTGGCCGGGTTATCACGGGGCACAAGGCCATCACCTACCGGGGTAAACGCCCCATCAATCGGGCTAATCGTCCCGAACAGGCCAATCTCGTCTTCCTGGAGTTCTTCCACGGCGTAAAGCTGCGTGCCCTCCACATTGAACGACAGGTTTTCGACTTCTACGGTGCCGGTGCCGCCCACAAACTCGGCCTCGCCGGTGGTGCGGTTGATGGCGATGAGCGAGTCTTTTTCGCTGTTTTCGCGCACGTTGAAGTTCGCCACGCCGTAGCAGTATTCTTCGTTGCTGCGGCCTGCTATCAGCAGTTCCTCGCGCGGGGCGTAGGTGAAGTTGCCGAGGTAGATCATGTCGTTTTCGATGGGCGTCCCGCGATTGTCCGTCACGGCGATGCGTGCGCCTGTCTGCCAGTCGTAGAGGCCGGTGTACACTTCATACTCACCGGCAGGTAAGTCTTCTGGCAGTGTCACGCGCCAATCGCTGCGCTCACGCATGTTCGGCGTCCAATCCGGGGTGGGGAAGCGCCCGCTGAACGGCGGACGGTCGAAGGTGTAGAGGTCGCCGCGCTGTGTGTTGACGATGTGCAGCGCCTGCGAGAGATCCGGGCGGGAGAAGAAGCGGCGCGGTGTGCGCCACCAGAACGACATCGGCAGCGTGCGGCCTTCTACGGTTTCCTGTGGGAGCTGGTAGCCCATCAGGGTGGCGCTGGCCCCGTTGAACTCATGGCGTGTATCAACCGGGGCACGTTCCGGGCGGCCAGCAGAGAGCGCAATCACTTTATCCAGCACCACGGCATCGTGGGCCAGTTCCTGAAGGCTGCCGAAGTTGGAGACGGGCAGGCCGGTGGTATCCTGCCAGGGGCGCAGGAACGGCCACGGCCCGTACCACACCCGCGCCATAATGCCGAGGCTGGCGGGGGCATCTACGCTGCGCGGGATGTTAACGTAATACTTTTGCTTTTGCGTCACACCGGGGAACCACGCCTGCGACGGAATCACGCCCATGTGCAGGCTATCGGACTGGGCGATACTGCGGCCATCCGGGTATTGCAGTACATGTGCGCTGAAACTGTAATCTTCTGGCAGCGGCTCATTGGCCCGCCAGTACAGCGCGATCATTACTTCGTCGCCGGGGCGTGCGACGGCGGGTTCTACGTTGTAGGCCACCAGCGTTAGCAGGCCGTCTTCGTAATCGACGTTGGCGGGGGTAGCGGTGTAGCGTGCCTGCACATCTGGCAGGGCGAACTGTGCAAATGCATACCATGCGATAATGAGGGCCGCCCCGGACGAGATTGCGATGCGGGCGCGGGCCTGGCGTGAATCGGGGATGAACTCCTGCATATAGCTGAGCACCCCGGCCAGCACAATGGTTGCGCCCACCATCTCGAAGAACTCCTCCCAGACGAACATCCACTCCAGATCATCATCGAAGCGGTAGTACCCCTGCAACACGAACTCCTCGATGCCGATCCCGGCAATGGCGGCAATCAGCAGGCCCATGAAGATCATCGCAAACAGGCGCAGCGGAATGTTGCTGCCGTACCAGTATACGGCCACACTGATGAGCACCAGCACGCCACCAGCCAGCGCGTAGGGGATGCGCCACGCCTCCGAGACGACGCGCCCACCGAGTGTTTCGTGGAAGGCGTGGTATTCGTCAAAGCTGAGGAACAGGAACGTTGCCAGCAGCAGCAGCCAGTAGGCCCGCTGCCACCAGCGTAAACCGGGTGTGAACCAGCCGTTGACGCCGGCAATCACGCCGACCATTGCCAGTTGGAAGGCGGAGAAGATAGACCCCATGTTTAGTTCACCCTGGAGGTTGAAGAAGTGCCGCCAGAAGGGGGCCACATCGGTGACTTCCAGCATACGGACGTGCGTGACGGCAAGGACGATTTCGAAGGCAACCAGCCCGATGAGCAGGTAAACGGCGAACGGGCGCAACCGCCGCCGTGTGACCAGCACCGTAGCGATGACGATGCAGTATGCGATGAAAACCAGCGAGAACTCGAACAGAAATTGGTATGTGTTGAACATCAACGGAGAAGCCCTGTTAACCCCACTTGCAAAGCGTGCAATTTATAGCAGGGTTTGAGACATCGGTGAAGGGTACGGGTATGTAGCGGGAAATTTACGCTATTACGGGGCTGTGGATGCTAAAATGAACGGTAATCCG
>JBCCQC010000568.1:0-3746 GCA_039024535.1 Chloroflexota bacterium | reverse complement strand
TTCCACTTCAAAGGATGTTAATGATTTTAATATTCTTTTTACATTAGTGATTGTACAGAATTTCCGGGGTGGATGTCAAAAGAATCAGCATGAAAAGTGATAGGGGTCGGTGTCTTCGGGAAGAACGGGTATTTCCCCGTGGTGTAGAATAGCCAGATGACGAAGCGATCAATCAAACCGGGGGGCAAATGCCTGATGATCGTGTGCCTGACAACGTATTTTGATGATACCTATGCCGAACCAGGGGCGTTATGCAGCGCGGCGCTACGGGAGTACGCACAGCGGTATGGACTGCCGTACAGGATTTACAGGGAAGCCACGACGGAGCGCCCTCCGGCATGGCAGAAGCTGCACGTTGTTGCTGATCTGTTTGATGAAGGCTTCGAGTTCGTGTTCTGGATTGATGCGGATGCGATGATTGTGCGCACGGATTGTGATATTCGAGATGAGATTGCGGATGGCAAAGACCTGTATATCTGTAAGCCGCAGCGGGCTTCCCAACCGGAACCGGGCATCAGCGCCCTGCATGATGAACCCAATACCGGCGTTTTCCTCCTGCGCAACTGCGACTGGTCACGGGGTTTGCTCCAGCGCATGTGGGATCTGGAGCAGTACATCCACCACAAATGGTGGGAAAATGCCGCCCTGCTGCATGTGCTAGGTTATCACCGGGTGCTGGATCCGCAGGTGGCGAATAAACTCGGTGATGTGGCACACATCAAATTCCTTGACCTGAACTGGAATTCGATACCTTCCACGGGGTCGCTCGTGGGGATGGGGGAGCAGCCTATTATCCGTCACTATGCCGGTAAACCGTACCCTGTGCGCCTTGCTAACATGCGCATGGATCGTCTGTACCCTCTCCGCTTTGAGCTAGATGACCTGAATTCGGATTATGCCAGCGTGGACGATGCGTTTGCGAATCAGGTACAGTCAATGGTACAGGGTGGCCCCTTCAAAGGGATGCGTTATATTCCCCGGCCACAGTACGAGATGAAAATAGTCCATCTGCTGGGGGCCTATGAAGCCGAATTGCACGCCTCTCTCGAAGATGCCTTCGCAACCCCCGTGCAGACGGTTATCAACATTGGTTGTGCAGAGGGCTACTACGCTGTGGGATGTGCGCTGCGCCTGCCAGACGCTGAGGTGTATGCCTTCGATGTAAACCCGGCCCTGTGTGACATCTGCGCGGAGGCTGCCGAGCTTAACGGCGTGGCAGACCGCGTTACGATTGCTGCTGAAGCCCCTGCGCTGGACACAATTGCTGACCGGATTGTACCGGGCCGGACGCTGCTGATCGTTGATGTGGAAGGCGATGAAACGCTACTGCTTGATCCACAACGCGCCCCCGCACTGGAAAACACCACGATTATTGTGGAATCTCATGATTTTCTCGGCTGTAAAAAGCCCATCCTGCTGGAGCGCTTCGAGTCCACGCACGAGATACACGTTATCAGTGCTACGGCGAGGAATCCGGACAATTACCCGATGTTAGACCTGCTTTCACCACGTCATCGTCACCTTGCACTGTATGAATTTCGTCCGGCGCCGATGGAATGGCTGGTGATGACACCGCGCCCGGAACGCATACCACCACCGCGCACTGCCGCCCCGCGCCGCTTCGTCTATCACTTTGACCGTGTTGATAAGCTGGATTTTGATATGTTCGGGTTCGCCAATCGAGAGGTTACGCCCACGGGCACAGCTTTTCGCTGGATGAATCGCAAAGCAGCGCAGTTTATTGTGCCGATCAATCGAACGCGGGATGATGTGCGGGTTTCCTGTCGTATTCTGCACGCTATCTCGCCGGAGGTGCTTCACAGCCTGACCCTGACGGTAGGCGGTGTACAGATTGACCTGACAGTTGTGCCTGACAACAAAGTTGGAACCTGCTTTGCTGGGACAATCCCCGCAGACCCACAGCATCACTCTATATACACACCCCTGTGCTTTGAAGTGGATGCAGTGCTGTCTCCGGCAGTGCTGGGCATCAACAACGATACCCGGACGCTGGGTGTTGCATTTTCATCGCTGGAGCTAAAATCCAGCACAGAGCCGCAGACGTGACCATGCTGCTTACGCCAGAATGGGCACCTTACCATATTCTGCTGGCAAAGGGGCCTGCCCCGACAGATCTCGTTCTTTTCGCAAGTATCAGGAATGCACTATGACGGAAATACCAGACGGGCACAAGTTCAGCGCGGGGCAAACCCGTGCCACGCAGGCCGCTATGAAAGCCATGCAGGATAATGGGCACATCGCGTCGGAGTTCCTGGCGCGGCATGTGGTGGGGGACTGGGGCGAGCATGACCCGGAGCAAAAAGCCCAGAACGATGAATCGCTGGCGAATGATGGCCCGCTGCACAGTATCTATCATATGGCTGATGGCCGTCAAATCTGGGTGTTTACAGAAGCTGACCGCAGTATGACGACTATTTTGCTGCCGGAAGACGCCCAATAGCGCATATCGTAACCGTGATGTGGGCTATGATAAAATAACATGGCTAAAATCATGGTATGGGACATCCTGACATGCTCAAACTCAGTAAACTGGAAGTCTTTGCGGTTGTTGTAGAAGAGGGTAGTTTCAGTGCGGCGGCAAAGCGCCTGCATCTATCGCAGCCGGCAGTTAGCCGCCACATGCAGGAACTTGAAGACGCGCTGGGCATCAGCCTGTTTAAACGGCTGCGGCGTGGTGTGGCGCTCACACGAGGCGGCGAGATATTGCACGACTACACTGAACGTATTCTGTGGCTCGTCCGTGAGGCAGAAGGCGCACTGACCGATGTGCGGCAGCTTGTGGTGGGGCAGGTGCGCATGGGGGCTACCCCCGGCGTGAGCGTGTACCTGATGCCTGCGTGGACGCGCTCGTTTACGAAAGTGTACCCTAACCTCACCGTCAGCATGAGCACGGGCACTACCTCCGGCGTGATAGATGATTTGCTGACCGGGCGTATTGATCTGGGTATTGTTGAAGGTGAACTGGATGAGTTACAGCACCGTGAGCGCCTGGAGAGTGTTGCGCTACAGGAAATTGAACTGGTGCTGGTGGTGGGGCAGGATCATGATTGGTGGAACCTCGACCTGATTGACACAAAGGCACTGCATAATGCGCCATTTGTCACGCGGCAGCCGGGGAGCCGTACCCGTGTGTGGATTGATGGAATTTTGAGCGCACGCGGTATTGAGCCGCACCTCGTTGCGGAGTTTGATAACCCGGAGGCGATTAAAGAGGCGGTGATGGGGGGTATGGGTGTGACCATCCTGCCGACGTATGCTGTGGCCCGTGAGCGCAAAGCCGGGTTTTTACGTGCCCTGCCGATTGCTGATTTGCATCTGCAACGTCAGCTCAAGCTGCTGTATGACGTGGCGCGTCCGTTCTCTCCGATGACACGCGCATTTCTGTCACATCTGGGCGAGTCATTCCCGGCGATTGCGCCGGTGCTGCCGCCTGCGGTTGAAGGCGTGTTTGATAGCAAATGATGTGGTACGCTTGGGGCATCACACATGTGATGAAGATAGATGGACTGAGTTTGAGCTGGTATGCAATGTCTCAGTCCATCGCTTCCACGATGAGAAGCTCCAATGCAGCGCTTCCCCTGATGGCTACAGGGTAAGCGGTGCGCGGTGTTCCGGGTGGGCGCATAGGGAGCGCGACCCCGAAAGCCCGTTGTTAAATGGTGCGGTGGTGCCGCGTGCTACGTATCGCGCCGCCCTCTGGATAGTCTATCCAGACAGCATTGTAA
>JBCCQC010000567.1:0-3747 GCA_039024535.1 Chloroflexota bacterium | reverse complement strand
TTATCTTCGAGCAGGCATTCTACAAAGTGCTCAATCTGTGCGGTGTAGGCATCTGCAAACCGCTGCGGGAACCCCGGCACCACGTCATGCGTCACGCCCTGCTTCGTTTTTACGGTTACGGGTGTATCGCGCAGGTAGCCCACATGCAGCGTGCCCTCAGAACCGACGATTTCGCACTGTATGTCATAGCCGTAGATGGCCGTGCGGCTCACTTCCACATTGCCAAGGCCGCCCTGTGTAAAGCGCAGGCTTATCATCGCGTTATCCACATCGCCCACATCCAGCAGTTCCGGGTAGACCATCGAAGATGACTCGGTATAGACGCGCTCAATGTCATCGTTCATCAGCCAGCGGATTAAATCCATATCGTGGATGCCCATATCTACAATCAGGCCGCCACTCACTGCCGGGTTCGCAAACTCAAGGCTGGTGCGGTGCGGGTCACGCCCGATAGAGCGAATCACCACGGGCCGCCCGATAACCCCGGCTTCAATCTGGCGTTTAGCCTCGAGGCAACCTCTATCAAAGCGGCGCATAAACCCAACGTGGAATAATACTCCGGCTTTTTCCACAGCGGCGATCATTTCATCCGTCGCAGCCAGTGTGAGCGCGGTTGGTTTTTCGCAGAAAATGGCTTTACCGGCCTCTGCTGCGGCAATCACAATGTCACGGTGAGTGCTGGTCGGGGTAGCGACAATTACCGCATCCAGTCCGTGGTGGTCAAGCAGGTCTTCGTAGCCAGAGTAAACGGCCACGCCACCCACTTTACCAGAGAACGCTTCTGTGATTTCGGCACGCGGGTCAGCAACGGCAACAAGGTCGGCACCGTCAATGGCACGGGCAGCGTGGTAGCCATAAACCTGTCCCATGCGCCCCAGTCCGATCACACCAATCTGCGGAGATTTTTTCATTGTGAATATTGCCCTTTCTGCAAGAAAATGAATCCGGGGAAAGGCCCCCTGTATCTATTGCAAATCATTGTGGCGCATAGTACACTCTCGGCGCAACACCGTCAACAAAATCAAAAAATAGTGGTTATTTTCAATATTTTGTTGCACACTGTGCAACAGATGCATTTCAGGAAAAGATTTATGACCATCAATATGGGTGTTATCGGGGCCGGGCGCATCGGCAATATTCATGCAGAAACAATCGCCACCCGCATCCCCGCTGCAAAACTTGTCGCCGTTTCGGATGTTTTCGGAAAAGCGGCTACCGACCTCGGCCAGCGACTCGGCGTACAGCACATCTATACAGATTACCGCCATATTCTGGAAGACCCCACTATCGACGCAGTTGCCATCTGCTCATCAACAGATACCCACGCCACATTTATCACAGAGGCGGCACAGGCCGGTAAACATATCTTTTGCGAAAAGCCCATCGCGCTTGATCTGGCGACGATTGATGCGGCGCTGGCCGCCGTCGAGGAAGCCGGTGTAAAGCTGCAAATCGGGTTCAACCGCCGCTATGACCCCAGTTTTAAAGCAATTCGTGAGCTGGTGGATGCGGGCAAGCTGGGCGAACCGCGCATTATCCGCATTACCAGCCGCGACCCCGAACCGCCGCCTCTTTCCTATTTGCAGGTTTCTGGCGGCATCTTCGTGGATATGACCGTGCATGACTTCGATATGGCGCGTTTTCTGGTCGATAGCCCGATCACGGAAGTCTTTGCAGTAGCAAGTGTGCTGGTAGACGAAAAAATCGGCACGGAGGCCGACGACGTAGATACAGCGGTTATCACGCTGCGTTATGAAAACGGCGCGATCTGCACTATCGACAACTGCCGCGATACCAGCTACGGCTATGACCAGCGCGTGGAGTGGTTCGGTTCTAAGGGGCACGCCATCGCAGAAAATCACCAGCCGAACCGCATGGTTTACGCCGATGCAGACGGTGTTCATGCGGAAAAGCCACTGTTCTTCTTCCTTGAACGCTATCTGGATGCGTACATCGCGGAGATGCAGGACTTTGTACATATGCTGGAAACCGGCGGCGAACCTTCTGCTACCGGCATAGATGGACGGGTGCCGGTGGCTATCGGGCTGGCGGCGTGGAAGTCTGTGCGCGAAGGCCGCCCGGTAAAAATCAGTGAAATAGAGTAACAGGGAGGATTTTATGGAAATTAAACTTGCCAATGCGCCGTGCTCATGGGGCGTAATCGAAAACATTGAGGGTGAACGCATTGAGTACGACCAGGTACTTGATGAACTGAAGGCCACGGGCTACATCGGCACAGAACTGGGCGACTGGGGATTTATGCCGACAGACCCGGCTGCTCTGACTGATGAACTGAAACAGCGTGAACTGGCGATGCTTGGCTCATGGGTGAGTGTGAAACTGCACGATGCCAGCGAACATGCCAGCAGCGAGGCCGAATGTGTAAAAACGGCGCGTCTGCTGGCCGAAGTCGACGGCAAGGATGCGCTCATTATTCTGGGCAATGACCCATATGCTGACCCACACCGCACAAAAATCTCTGGCCGGGTAACACCGGACGATATGATGAGCGACGAACAATGGCAGGTATTCGCTGCCGGGGCCAACCGGGTTGCCGAGGCTGTGAAGCGTGAGACTGGCCTGCGCACGGTATTCCATCACCACATCGGGACGTGGGTAGAAACCCCGATGGAAATGCAAATGCTGATGGAGATGACCGAACCAGAACTGCTGGGCATGGTATTTGACACCGGGCACTGGAGTTTTGCTGGCGGCAACCCTATTTTGGGTATCGAGCAGTTTGCAAACCGCATCTGGCACGTCCACTTTAAGGATCATGACCCGGAAGTTGCAAAGCAATCCCGCGAACACGAGTGGGACGGCCCGGAATCCGTGGGTAAGGGCGTGTTCTGTGAGCTGGGTAAAGGTGATGTGGATTTTGCGGCTGTGCTGGGCGTGCTGAAAAGCATCAACTATAACGGCTGGATTGTGGTAGAGCAGGACGTGCTGCCGGGTATGGGCACGCCAAAGGCCAGCGCCCAGCGTAACCGTGATTATCTTAAAACAATCGGGTTGTAGTCATGTCGAAGACGTATGACCTGCTGAATATGGGGCGCAGTTCGATTGACCTGTATTCCAACGATGTGGGGACGCCGTTCGTGGATATTGGGAGCTTTGCCGCTTATGTGGGTGGCTCCCCGACGAATATCAGTGTGGGGGCGAACCGGCTCGGACTGAAGACGGCGTTGTTAACCGCAGTGGGGGAAGACCCGGTTGGCGATTTCATCCTGAACTTTCTGGATAACGAGGGCGTGGAAACGAAATTTATCCCGCGCAAGCCGGAAAATCGTAGCAGTGCGGTTGTACTCGGTATCGAGCCGCCGGATAAGTTCCCGCTGGTGTACTACCGCGATAACTGCGCAGACATCAACCTGACGATTGACGATGTGCTGGCGTCCCCGATAGACGATTGCAGGGTGTTTCAGTTTGCTGGAACCAACCTGAGCAAAGAGCCGAGCCGCAGCGCAACCATGTTCGCGGCAGAAGTTGCGCGGCAGAACGGCGCAAAAGTCGTGTTCGACATCGACTTCCGCCCGGATCAATGGCACGACGTGCGCGCATTCGGGGTAACGGCGCGGTCTGCGCTGCGTTTGGTAGACATCGTGATTGGCACAGAAGACGAAATTAACGCAGCCATGCTCACAGACACGGACAAAATGAGCCTAACGCACTCGCAGGTTTCCGATACAAAAGTTGAGGGCGACAGCCGCAGCGCCATCGAAGTCATGCTCATACACGGACTTGAGG
>JBCCQC010000566.1:0-3758 GCA_039024535.1 Chloroflexota bacterium | reverse complement strand
TTTCTACCCGGTTGATGTACTCACGGTGAATGCGCCGCGTGATATAGTTCGCCACCAGCATGTACGCCTCCAGCGAGCTACCATACCGCCCGAACTCCAGCACCACGTTTTTGCGCTCCTCCACAATCAGATGCAGAATGCGCTCCACACTATCGCCCACCTTTTCTTCTGTCAGGAAGTGCCAGCGTTCAAACCGGCTCAGACGCCGCTGCAATGCGCTCAGCGTCCCGGCACCAATTGGCGTTTCTTCGGCAATAATTTCGGCATCCTCCGCAGAAAGCTGAATCACATTTTTGATCCAGTTAGCCTCGCCGCGCTTGCTATACCACTTATGCAGCGTGTAGGCCGCGTCAATCATCGCATCAGAGAGGCCCATTGTCTCCCGCAGCATATTCAGGTCTTCCGGCAAAATCTCCGAGTACGCAATTTTCACCTCACGGTCATACTGGGCTTTACGCCGCCGCGTGGATTCCGCGTCCAGCGTGAGAATTTCCACCCGGTTGTTAAATAACTGCTTCAGCCCCTTTGCCTTCGGGCCGCGCTCATCCGTCACTTCCCAGCCATAGTCATTGTGCATGTCAAAAATCAGGTTCACGCCCTGTTCGCGCACAATCACACCAGAAAGCAGCACACGGGTAAGGAAACTCTTGCCGGTACCACTTTTACCAAACACCCCCACAGAACGCTCTACCAGCCGCTTCAAATCCAGATTGATCTGCGTCTGTTCCAGTTCCAGCGGCACCCCCACGTTAAAGTGCGTGCCGTCTTCCTCACCAAAAACCGCGTTCACATCCTCCACAGACGCATTAAATACTGGCGTAAAGTGCCCCGGAATAGTTTTCACTGGCTTTGGCTTGTCGTCTTCGTCAATCGTCAACTGTGGCGCGACGGAAACCGTGGCATAGCTGGCCGTGCCAATATAAGTCGCCTGCAAAAACGGGTCGGAGAAGTCCGGCGGGTCAGTTTCAATAGCGGGGTTCGTGCTGTTCAGTTCAACATCCGTCACCATGCAGAAAAACCGCCTGCCCGTCGTACTGTGAACCACCACATAGCGCCCCACAGCAATGTCTTCCACACGCACCTGATAGTCAAGGCGAACGGTCATCCCCTTACTCAGCGAACCACCCACAATCACGCCCAGCCGCTGCCCCGGCACAGCGCTCATCATGCCAGGGTCATCGGGGAACCATGCGTCAAAGTCATCTGCGTGGGGACGGTCTGCCATGATACTGCTCCGTAGATTCAAACATACAGGATTGCCGCTTCAAAGTGATCTTCCGGGATGGGGGCATTACGCGCTTTCAGTTCCTGAATATACTCACGCACGGCACGCCGGATCTCATCAATTGCTTCGTTTTTGCTGGATGCACGGCACACACATCCCGGTAGGCTGGGGCACTCAGCCTGCCATGTGCCGTGCTGCGTTTTATAGACAATGACCTGCCGCATAAGTTTGTTTCCCGTTTAAAGTTAACCTTTATCCGGCAAGTTATAGTCCACAATGCGGCCCGTCCTCAAGGTACGATTACCCTGCGGTTTACACCACAGGCTTGATGAGATTCAGAATGTGCGAAAGCCGCTTCAGGTCATTCGTCAGCAGTCGCGCAATCTGCCGCCCACACGCCACCAGAAAATCATAGCGCTCGTTCGGGTCATCAAAAAAGTTCGCCGCATAGCGAATCGCCGCCGCCAGCAGGTCATCAGACGGCACCTCACCCGCGTTCAACACCAGCCGGAAGAAGTCCTGCGTCTGCACAAACGCATGAACCCAGTCCGGCGGCATGAGATGCACCTGCGTCAAACTCAGCGGCGGGCGCGGCGGCATACTATGCACAATGCGACCATCGGCATACACATAACCCACATTCAATACCAGCGTCTCTACGGGTATCAGCCGGTTCTTACGCTGATCCTGCAACGTCGTCTCTTTCACCTCGGTTGCCATCACCAGCTCACGCACAAACGGGTCATCAGCAATGCGAATCGCGTAAATCAACCCGACCGCAAAACACTCCGCATCGCCCCGCGCAATTTCCACCAGCACAAAAGACCCGAACGAATGTCGCTCATCAATCTCATTGCCACGTGTGCCGAAGTCAAATCCGTTCGTGCTGGCCCGCAGCACATGCCCGATGTGTACCTGTTCCTCTGCCATCATGATGCCCCTTAACTGTTATTCAGCGGAAACCCGCCCAGCCGATGCCCCTGCTTACCGGAGTCGCGTGCAAAGTCCTTCGAACTCGATTTTGCCGACCCCGACCGCTGCACCACATTGTTACGCATCAGTTCCCGCCGGATGAGTGATTCCACCTGTTCTTTCTCGCGCCCACTGATGTACGCCAGTTCATCCGCACGGGTGAGCGCATACGGATATGGTCGCAACCCCTGCATCCGGCACTGTTCCAGCAACAACGTATGCACCGCGTCAATCGTGGCCGTATCCCGCGCCACCCACATCGGCACGTCTATACGCGCAATGTGCGGCGTCCCCGTATCAGAGACATTGATGTAAATGGCGGCAATCTCATGGCTCGGGTTAAATTTCTTGTATTCGTAGTTCGTCGGCGAGTTCTGCACCATCATCACAGAGCGTTCCCCCGGCCCCAGAATACGCTCCATCACATCAAGGTCAGTCAGTCCCTCCAGTTCGCCATTCGTCTGCAACGTCGCATCACTGATTTCATACGGCTCCATATCCAGCAGATGCAGCAGAG
The DNA here is from genome assembly GCA_039024535.1 of Chloroflexota bacterium. GTDB lineage: Bacteria > Chloroflexota > Anaerolineae > Aggregatilineales > Phototrophicaceae > DAOTTY01. The sequence goes on along the minus strand of JBCCQC010000566.1, from coordinate 1,044 downwards.
AAATCAGGTAGCTACTGCGCGGGTTATCCACATACCCCACCAGCACCGTATTCGCATCATGCAGTGCCACCAGCAAACCCATATACTCGTTAATCAGGCTCCGCGAGTCAGTAATATCGCTGCCACCAAAAAATTTAAGCAGGTTGCCGTCATGCAGCGCAATCGTCGGGATAGGTTTACTGCGGTGCAAACGTGCCTGCATCCACAGCGTGCGGATTTCCGCAATCGTGCGGCGTGAGTTGACCGTCCGGTTACTGATGACCTGCCGCGTTTCGTCCAGAATGTGCCCATCGTTGTAGAAAATTCCGGGGATCGTTTCCTGTGCGGGCATCTCGCCCGTGCCGTGATAGTAAACCAGCACCCCGATGTTAATCACGTAGTACAGCCCCGCCGCTTCATAGCTGGGGTAAATCTGCGAACCGTCCGCCGCAATCAAAATGGCCTCATGTGGCGGGGATTTTGGCACAATCACCTGATCGAACGCCTGCGTCGCCGCATCTGCCGGGGCACCACCACGATAACCGCTGATGTCCGACTCACGGACAATGCGAATGCGCTGCTTGATAAAATCCAGATCGGAGCCTTTTTCCTCCAGAATGCGCAGTGCCTTCTCAATTAACTCCTCGCGGTCACGAAACGCCAGATAGCGCCCCATCTTCTCGATGTCCGAAATAATTTTGGTGAATTCCAGCGACATAAGTGCATTTACCCCTATTTGCCTGCCTCAGTCTCGCACAAACGTTCTGGCACGTCAAGCAAAACATACATTTCCTGCTCAGGTTTATCCGCTACTATCGTCACCCTGATTGAATTAACCTGTGGAGAGAGTATGAGTAAGTTCACTGTTGATCTGAGCGACCGGGCCGCCATCGTCACGGGCGGCGGCAACGGCGTGGGCCGTGCGATTGCACTGGCACTGGGTGCGGCTGGCGCATCCGTCTGCGTTAATGACATCAACCCGGATACCTGCGAAACCGTAGCCGCCGAAGTCGTCGCGGCGGGGGGAACTGCGTTTGGCTGGCAGGCCGATGTCTCGAACCGCTT
>JBCCQC010000565.1:0-3766 GCA_039024535.1 Chloroflexota bacterium | reverse complement strand
CTCGCGCAGTTTTTCATCGGACATTTTTTCCAGTTCATTGCCAATAACAGCCTTTGCATTGGCCCCGGTGATTTCGAGGTCACGAGCAATGGCCCTCGCTGTAATAGGATGGTCGCCGGTAATCATCACCACACGAATACCCGCCGTGCGGCACGTCGCAACCGCGCGTTTAACTTCCGGGCGCGGCGGGTCAATAATGCCCACCAGCCCGATGAACACCATATCCTGCTCGGCCTCCACCCAGTTGTCATCCGCCGGGAGGCTATCCAGTGGCCGGAAGGTAACGGCCAGCACGCGCAGCCCCTCATTTGCCAGCGATGCATTCCCGTTTTCGATGCGCTCGCGGTACTGCGGCGTCATCTCGTGGATGGCACCGTTTTCCCACACACGGTTACACACATCCAGAATGCGATCTGGCGCACCCTTCGTGAAAGCAACATACGGCATCGCATCAAAAATCTGGTCAATGTTATGCTGCAACGCATCGTCCATCGGCAGTTCGCCTTTTACCTCATGGACGGTCGTCATCATCTTACGCTCAGACGAGAACGGCACCTCACCCACGCGCACCAGTACCGCCTCCATTTTATGCTTCACCAGCCCGAACCGGGCCGCAGCCAGTGCAATCGCGCCTTCGGTCGGGTCACCCTGAACACGGTAATCCTGGTCGTTTTTATCCACGCGCTCCACTTCACTGTCATTCGCCATCGTCCCGGCCACCAGCAGCAACCCTTCCAGTTCATCACTGAGCGAAAGATGCTGGTTTTTCGGCAGCGTTCGCTGCATCACGGAAGATAGATCGAACGTTTCGCCGGGAACATCCACCACCTTGACCGTCATACGGTTTTCAGTGAGCGTGCCGGTTTTATCCGAGCAGATAACTGTCACAGAGCCAAGTGTTTCTGTTGCAGGCAGCTTGCGGATGAGCGCGTTACGGCGCAGCATCCGCTGGGTACCCAGCGCCAGCGATACAGTTACCACAGCCGGCAGACCCTCTGGCACAACCGCCACGGCAATCGCCACCGCATTCAGCAAAATATCATTGAAGTCATCAAAGAAACTCACAGACTCAATGAACAAACTCTCAATAAAGCCAATGACCAGCGCCAGAAGCGCCACACCAATTGCCGCATAGAACATCACACGGCCCACTTCTGCCATACGCCGCTGCAACGGTGTCAGTTCGCTATCCACATCCTGGATAAGCTGCGCAATCTTGCCGAGTTCCGTTTCCATGCCCGTTTCGGTCACAATGGCAGTCGCACGGCCATAAGCAGCATTGGTGCCCCGGTAGACCATATTCTTGCGGTCGCCAATGCCTGCTTCAGGGTCATCCAGCTTTTCCGTAATCTTGTCGACGGACTCCGACTCACCTGTCAGCGAGGCTTCCTGAACCCGCAGGTTAGCCGATTCAATCACACGAGCATCAGCAGGGATAATATTGCCAGTTTCCAGCAGCACCACATCCCCCGGCACCAGTTCGCGCGATTCAACGTCGCGGGTTTTACCACCACGCCGCACACGCACATGCGGCGCAGACATGTTTTTGAGGGCCTGCATCGCCTGTTCTGCGCGGTACTCCTGCACCACACCCAGCACCGCATTAATCACCACAATAGACATAATAGCGATGAGTTCCTGCACCTTGCCCAGCAGCGCACTCACCAGCGCAGCCAGCAGCAGCACAATCACCAGCGGGTCGGTTAGCTGCTCCCACAGGATGAGCAGCGGGTTTTTCGCGCCCTTGTCAACGATTTCATTCGGGCCATACTTCTCCAGTCTGTTTGCAACGTCAGCGTCACTCAGGCCCTTTGCCGGGTCAACCTCGAAAGCCTTCGCAACCTCATCGGCTTCATTGACATGCCAGCTTGAATGAGAGATTTCTTGCTGTTTCTGTACATCTGCTGCTTTCACTGCCATAGATTGCCCTTCGGGTATTGCTTCTATGAATAGTCAGGTTAATGGTACTGAAAAACCACACATCGCGCACCTGCATTAGCGCACCAACATGTCATGGCGTTGCCGGGTGCTGCCCCCCAATAACCAGGGGTTTCCCTTAACCTACCCCATTCTGTTCATTTTTGCCGTTAGTAATGGTTGGTTATGTGCAATGGCGGCGCATCGCACCCGTCAGCGTCGTAGCAGGTGGTATTGTGTTAACATGCAGCTTGCAGGCTACACAGCCTCTATAGATTCAACCAGTGAGAGATATTATGCGTTTTCTGTTGAACACACTGATTGCCAGTTTTGCCATTCTGTTCGCCACCCCTGCCACAGCACAGACCATACCAGAGCAACTGGACACCGTGCTGATGGCCCTGAGTAACGAACTCGGCGAAAATATCGGCTTTGCAAACATTGACGAATTCAGCTTCGCCCCGCAAACGTTCAACAGCACCAGCCTCGGCTGCCCGGATCCAAACGCATTCTATATTGACAGAGTGATACAGGGGTTCGAGTTCGAAGTGACATACAACGGCACAATCTATCTCTATCGCGTCGCAGCAGATGAAACAATAGTCCAGCGCTGCAACAGCTTCACGGCTCCCCCACAAACCTCCCCATGCCCCGCCATCGTTACTGTGCAACAGGGCGACACGCTCAGTGCCATTTCTCGACAGTGTAACGTGGCAATTGATACGCTGGCTTTCGTGAACGACATTACCGACCCGACCCGTATTTTCGTCGGCCAACAGATCACCATCCCCGGCGGCGGCGCCTTCGCTGTAAATACAGTTAGCGCAGTGCCAGTTGTAAGCGTGTTCCCGATCAATGCACCGGTAGGCAGTACACTGACCGTAACTGTAAACGGGTTCCCGGCCAACAGCGAAATTGTCGTCGGGTTCGGGCAAAACGCGGATAACTACATAGAAGCACTTACCCTGCAAACCGACGGCTTCGGCGGCGCGTTCACACAGCTAACCGTCCCCGGATATGCAGCAACGTCTGCCGGGTGGCTCGTAATTGCCGAAACCGAAGACGGCAGTGTACGCACCCTATCCAACGTCGTGTTCACTGGCGCAAACCTGTTCACCGAGGCCGAGATCTTCCTGATTTCCATCGGCACGGCCCCCGGCGGCGAGGGTCTGGGCTGCGGCGACGAAGTGATAGCTGTGCCAGTCAATCTGGAACCAACGGTAGCGCCGATGCGTGGCGCGTTTAACGTGCTCTTTGGCAATGACTTTGACGCGAACGATAATCTGTACAACGCGCTGGCCGGTTCCACGCTCACCTTCGAAGAAGCGTCTATTCTCGGCGGACGGGCCACCGTCCGACTGCGCGGCACCATCCCCACCGCCGGGACGTGTGACGTGCCACGCATCATCGCGCAGTTACGGCAAACCGCGCTGCAATTCAGTACCGTGCGCAGCGTGGAGATTCTGGTCAACGGCGAACCACTTGAAGACGTACTCGGCGTGGAGGATTAAATTATGGGAACACTATGGACTATACACATTGTTGACTCACCACCGTTGAAGCTCGACTATACAGATTTACAGCGAGCGCTACAGGTCACATGGCCGGATGCTACCGTCACCGAAAGATCAGGTGGATGCAACATCAGCTATGAGCGTGAAAACAAGCACAGTGGCAAATACCGAACAGAAATCTCATTCAGCACCACATTCGAATATCCTGCATTTTCATTTGAGAAAGATTACTACGCCTTTCTCGAATTCAAACCATGGTTACGAAACTACCTGCCAGATCGGTACAAACTCGCAACCGCTTTTCCATTTCAATATCCTGCATCTGGCATGTACGT